>NZ_JBYRFX010000946.1:0-31004 GCF_057815775.1 Inquilinus sp. | reverse complement strand
CCGTACCGCCTGGTGGGCGGCGAAAACATGAGAATCCTGACCAGTTTTTCGTCAGAGAAAAACGCGTTGCGCGTCAGACGTCGGGCGCGAATGGTGGGTCGTGCCGGATTCGAACCGGCGACCTACGGATTAAAAGTCCGGTGCACCCTGTAGAGAATTCAAGGCGTTGCAGGCCTTAATTTTACGGAAAAGCGCTCATTGACACCCAAGAATGTCAAGCACTTACCAGCGTAATTTACGGGGTCTTTTAGCCCTTTACCGACGGTTGAACGATCGGCAGGCTGAGGTCGTAAACGTCCATCATCGACTCGGTCCGGTGGCCGCTACCTTCCTGCTTGTCGGCCCTGTTTCCAGCCGTGTCGGTGATGCCACGCCGCTTCAGATCGTGCAGGCCGAACCAGTCGGCTTCCTCGATGATGCCCTTCTCGAGCGCGCGCTCACCGAGCCGCTGCCACGCAGAATCCAGGCTGCTCTTTTCCAGGGGTCCGCCGTGCTGCGCGACGACCAACGGGCGAAGTGACGCCCGAATCGGGATGGGCATGCCGCGCTTCTTCCAGACGCCGTCGCGGTACGCAATCAGCGAATCCCATGCGATGCGGAGGCGCGGCGTCCAGGCAACGATGTTGTCCCGGGAGCCCTTGCGGCGGTTGGTGCGGAGGCCTTCGTCCGTGCCATGGTCCTCGGTCAGTGTGACGACCTCGATACCGCGGAGCCGGCACAGGTACGCGATGTCAGCGACAGCCCAGAGGTAGGGCGGGCAACTACCTGCCGTGCGCGGGGTGAGCTCGCCTCCATCGGCCGCCATCCGAACGAGCGCGGCCATCACCGGCGGGCTGGGCAGCCTCCGCCGCTGGCGTTCCTTGGCGAGCTTCACGCCCTTGACCGGGTTGCTGGCCATGTATCCACGGCGCACGCCCCACGAGTAAATCAGGCGCAGGTAGCGGATCAGGTGGTTTGCCTTTGTCGGCGTCCCTTCACCGGCAACCTTGTCGACCAGAAGCTGGAAGAATGCCGTGCTCAGGCGCCCGTAGCTCAACGTGCCAAGCGTGCTCCCGTCCTTCAGGTGAAGCTTCGAGACGATGACCCTCTGCTTACCGTAGTCGGACTGGGTGCGCTCGCTCAGTGCGGTCAGAACGTGGCTGCCGTGATACTGAGCCGTCAGCCAGTCCAGGCTCTTGCGATCGACGCCCCGGATCTCTTCCATGGCCCGATGAAGGTCGGACAGCATCGCATCCGAGCCCGCGACCTTCTGGCGGCGGGGCTTGGGGTCGCGGTGGATGGTGTACCAGACGTAGTCCCGCTTGTCCCAGTAGCAGCCGACCGGAAGCTTCTTCTGGTCGATGTGCGCCGGGATGGTGGTGTCGCGCTTACGTTTGCGGCCTCGGGTCACAGCAGGTCCTCAGGGCGGTACGCGTCGTCGTTCCCCGCTGACTGTACGCCCAAGGCAGCATTGATCGCCTCAACGGTCGTCCACGGGCCTTCCGCTCCGTCGCGGACCCTGATCCCCTGCGTGCTCGCCCAACGCTTCACCGCCGCCGGCTGCTGCAAGCCCGACAGTCGGCGTAGCTCGGCTGCGTCGATGATGTGGTGATTGTTCACGGCTCAACCGTCTCCATCGGGCATCCCCGATATTCGGTAGTTACTTGCCCTGGTACATGATCGACACGCCGGAACTCCACGACCCAGACCCACGGGTTGTCGGCCCATCGCGTTTCCGGCTTGGCCAGGCCATCCCACAGCGCCTCGAACTGCTGCCGCAGGTCGACCACGGCATCGTGCTCGCGCAGCTGGCTGGTCAAACCTTCGGCGACGATCTGCTCGGTCGTGATGTCCTGCAGACGCTCGACGCGCACAGCGGTCAGCTCGAGCCATATCCGGGCGTACGTCTTCGGCATCTGAATTGACGGCGTCCACCCATGATGCTCGACAAAGGATTTGATGCCCATTTTCTCGCACGTGAACGGCTCTGTCTTTCGGTATGGGTGACCTATCGAGCCGAGCTGGTACACGGGCGGGTATTCGCCATCCGCACGATAGATCAGGCGGTAAGGAACAGGCGGCGGCCCCGGAATTCCGGCTGTGCATGCGATCGAGAATCGACCGGCCGCGATGGCCAGCGGGTGAACCATGGCGAAGGACTCGCGCACGTACAGCCGGTCACCCACCATGTATGGAGACTTACGCTCTATCCACGTGCCAGCCAGAATTCCAGGCGTCGGCTGGAAGCCGGTAAAGGCCACCACGCCGGGGTCGAACTGGGTCGGGTGGGCATAGTCGAAGCCGGCGCTCGGCTGGGGCTTCAAAAGACGCCGCGTCACTGTCTTGCGGCCTTCGAGCACCGCGCGCACCATGGCGCCATTCATCAGGATGGGGAGTTCACGCATGGTGGCGAGGCTCTATCAAAGGGCGAAGGCTTGGCTTACGGAACACCCTCACACCATGGTGAGTTGCGCTGTCGGACTTACCGTTGGTGTGTTTATCAAGGCTCCATTTGGCTGGGAGCTTCCAGGCAGCAGTGCCGCTCTTGTCGGTGCGCTCCTTGGCGCGGCCGCAGCCGTAGGCGGCGCTCTTTGGGCTGCGAACGCGAAGCAGAATAAGGAAGATACTCGCGGCGACACGTTGCGCAGAGCGCTCGCCGGAATGGTCGCATCGGCGATTGCGCCGGAAATCGCAAGTGCCCTGCGTAACCTCGCGTTCTTCACCTGCAAGATGGGCGAAGCGATTGAGCTGGCCGATCTCAACGGCGACAGCCTCAAAGTCGTCGTTGTTCTCGGCAAGGCGACCGTAGACATAGCGATGTGCGAGCGATTCATAGGCCAACTCGACGTCTTTGGAAGTGACGCAGTGGATATCGTCGAAGCCATCGGATCGATGAACGATCTGAACTCTTCCAACCCCGCACTCGCACCCTTGGTCGAGGCACACCCATGGTTGGAAACCAAAGACATGGTCGAGCAGCGTGTTGTGCTGTGGGGCTTTTACGCAGGCAATCTCGAGCGTGCTCTTACGACTCTGAAGAAGTACCACCACCGTGGAAACAACGACGACTTCTGGGATGCCTTGCTCGGCAAGTAGATTTAAGCGTGTGACCGAAGCGCGCCTCATGTGTGCGGTTCCTCGCTGGCGCTGGCTTTCGCCTTCTCGATGGCTTCGCCAAGCTTGGTATGGAGCGACTCCGCCGCCGGCACGGTCATCCGCTGGTATGTGCCACCCACGAAGAGGTAGACGTAGCCATCGATCGCGGCAGCGTCGGGACGGTCGGTGTTCGGCTTCATGCGCGTCTCCAGGCATGGGTGAGCACGAGGGCGTGACGCCACGCATCAGCCAGGGACAGGCAGGTCCTGCGCTGATCCGCATACGAGACTTCGTAGAGGAAACCGCTGAGCGTCAGCTCGCTGCGCACGGGCTTGATGCGAGGCCGCTTGAAGCGGATGGGCGTATCCATGGTCAGGCCTCTGGCACCAGGTAGGGCTCGATGTCCACGACGCGGAAGAACTTCGGCGCATGGATCGACTGGATAAGGTCGGCGATCGCGTCGAGGTGCGCCTGGATCTGCGCCTTGTGCTCGTCCGTAATCCCCGCGGGCCAGTCCTCGGCGAACTCGTCGAACTCGTCGTAAGCGTTAATGCTGACAAGCTCGATAATGCGATCGGCGTCGGGCATGAACTCGCTGGCGGCCGGCGGCGCTTCGTGCCTGCCCGTATAAACGGTGTCGCCTGGATCGGCGCTATCGACAGCCTCGGCCAGCGCCTGTTTGCGCGTCGGGTACGTGTCGCAGCTGAACATCTCGCCGTCGGTCCCGTAGCTGAATTCGTTGATGGTCATGCTCATTCCTCGATCTGGATTTCGTGGTCGCGGCAGCAGGCATCGATGGCGTCACGCACGCGGCGGCTCTGGTTGGGATAGTCCGGGTCGGCCTGGTCAAGGGCCGCGAATGCGGACTGGAAGGCGGCGCGTGCTTCGCTGGTGGAGCAGTCGCGCGGCACGCCGAGGACGTCGCTCCAGTGCTGGCGCCCGGTCGGAGCCGTGAAGGTCTGACGGAGCGCAGCGAGCGTGGCCTGGTCCTTCGCGGAGGCGCCGGAGAGCGTGATGGTCGTAGGCACGGCCTGTTTCACCATAGGCTTCGCCGACTGCTCAGCAGCCAGACCCACGAGCCACCAGGCGGTGCTGCCCCCACGACGGTCATCGCGCATGAGCCGCCCGTCACGCTGTAACGCCTGAAGCCGCCGCCGCGTCTGCGGGATGGACAGGTCGGCCTCGTCGGCGATCTCGTCGATCATCGGCCCGTAGCGAACGGCGGTCAGGTCGCCAACCCGCAGCGGCTCCTCGCGAGCATTCCGGGCAACAGCACGCAGGCAGGCGCGCGTGAGGGCCTTCTCGAATTCTTCGGCGCTGACGGTGTCGGCGATCATGCTGCTTCCCCGAGACGGATAAGGTGGGAGTTGATACGTCGCCCAAGCCACGCCATGACCTCGGTGGCCATCGAGTTGCCAACAGATTTGTAGCGGGGGCCGTCAGCAGCGGGCTTGCCGCGAAATGGCACCTGCGTGTACCCATCAGGGAAACCCTGGAGGCGTTCGCATTCGACCGGTGTAAGGCGGCGGACGGCAGATGCAACGAGCACGCCTATCGTCTGTCCGTCGGTATCTAGAGGCCCGGTCTTGTCGCCGTACTGGATGACGTCCGTCTGCCTCGCGTCGAACGCGTGCGGGGGTTCACCGACGACGAATGTCTCGCTTTCGAAGTCGAGCCGTCCATGAGGACCGCCATGGGCGTTGCGTGCCGTAGCAACGTCGATCGGTCCGCTGGTGTCGTTGCCGCCGAACGCAACGAGGCCGCCATCGAGGTCGAAGTCTGTACCCATCCCGCCGCCAGCCTTGCTGCGCGATGGAATGGTCGGACTCACTTCGGCGACAAGATGAGACTCCCGGCCTTCGTGATCGCCGTGCATTGAGCCGACAAGAGTCGCGGCTACGAGGTTGTCGCTTCCATCGCCCCGCGCGCTGCTGTAGCCGTGGTGGCCAGCGCTCGCAGCAAGGCTGGCGGCAGCGACTTGCCCCGACGCTCGGCGCGGCGAAGAATCCCGGCGCACGCTTTCCCACTCAAGAAGTACTTGGGCGGGATCGAACCCGTCTGCAGCACTTGCGACAACGAACACACGCTTGCGTCGTTGGGCCAGTCCGAAGTATTGGGCGTCCAGGGTCCTCCACGCGATTGCTCGCGCGGGTCCATACACACAACCAGCGTTCGACCACCGCTTCCTTGGCGGGACGAGCTCGACATCTTCTCCGGCAAGGCCTCCCAGAAAGCACCCGAACGCGTTGTCCTTCGTGCTGAGGACTCCCGGTACATTTTCCCAGACGATACGGACGGGAGGCTTTCCGGCTCGGAGCCGAACAAAGTCGATTGCATTGGCTAGTTCCATGAAGCGGAGCGTGAGGTTGCCGCGCGCGTCATCGAGCGACTGGCGCGCACCGGCGACGCTGAAGGCCTGGCAGGGCGTGCCGCCGACGAGGATATCGGGAGCCTCGACCTCGCCTGACAAGATCCGGCGCGCGATCGTGGTCATGTCCCCGAGGTTGGGTACGGAGGCGTAGTGGTGCGCAAGAACGGCAGATGGAAAGGGTTCGATCTCGGCGAACCACACGGCCTTCCAGCCTAGCGGGTGCCAGGCCACGGTGGCGGCTTCGATGCCGCTGCAGACGCTCCCGTATGTAATGGCCTTCATGAGAAGATCTCGGTTTCAACGCACGGTGAAAATGAATGAACCGACCGACGCATCCTGGCTACCTCGATGAGGTGAAGTGCCAGGTGAGCTATGTGGAACTCGCCGCCCGTTCGAGCAACGTCCCGCTTATCCCTCATGTGATGGAAGTACGCGGTGTGACACCCGCCCCTTGGATAATCTGGGCTGGAAATGGCTGGGTCGCGGATGTTCAGGGAAAGATCCTTGAGTTCCAAAACGCTGGTCACGCCGTCAACTGGGCCCTCGCTCAATGGAAACCGGCTGCGGTGAACGTCACGCCTGCGTGAGGCGCGACGAAAAAAAGCAGGGGCGTGGGTGGCGTCAGCCATGTGCGCGGAGACCCTGTGATGCGTTCTGTGGAAGATCGGGATAAGTTCCCCAGGGCGCACGGAGTTCGCGCCAAGGGTTTGTCTCAGAGATGGCGCTGCGATGCGCATACCGGCCGCGCGCGCCGTCGTTCCAGAGCTCGCGACACCTGGTGGTCTGGTTGTCGAACCAGCCGGAGAAGAGGTCGGGCGTGCGCGGCATGAGGTCAGACCGCGCGGGTGATCGAGAACGGAGGCAGGTCACCGCCGTCGGCCTGAGCAAAGATCGTCAGCATCTGGCTTGCGCGCTCGAAGTCGCCGCGACGGATTGCGCCGGAGACATCCGACCAGGCTTTCGGCCTGTTGATAGGGACCTTTCTCGCAAGGCCCAAGGTCCCGAGATCGTCGTCAGACATCGCCTCGAGGATGTCCTCACGATCCACTTCCACCTCAACGGTCACGTACATGCGAATTCCTTCACCGGGCGAGCCGGCGTCTGTCGTCTAAAAGGGGATGTCGTCGTCATCGAAGCCCTCGCTCGCCGGTGCTCCGGCCGACTGAGGCGGCGTGTCGTGAGCGCGCTGGGTGAAGTCGCGCTGTGCGCGGCCCTTGCCAGTCGTTCCGGCATTGCCGCGCGTGCCACCGCCATAACGGGATTCGCCGTAGCTGTCAGCCGGTCGCTCCGAAGGCTGGCCGCCGAGCATCTGCATTTCATTGCCGATGATGTCCGTCGAGTAGCGCTCGATGCCGTCTTTGTCGGTGTACTTGTCGGTGCGCAGCGAGCCTTCGATATAGACCTGGCGGCCTTTCTTCAGGTACTCGCCTGCGATCTCGGCGAGCTTCCCGAACAGCTTCACGCGGTGCCACTCGGTGCGCTCCTGCTTCTCGCCCGAGGCCTTGTCGGTCCAGGCTTCGGAGGTCGCGATACGCAGCGACGTGATGGCCGTGCCGCTGCCCGTGTAGCGCGTCTCCGGATCGGCGCCGAGGTTGCCGACGATGACCACTTTGTTGATGCCGCGAGCCATCAGGCCGGCTCGCCCTGCGCGGCGCTATCGGCGGTGGCCGTCTCGACATCGACACCCGCGTGGATCGCGAGCACGAGCTCGTCCTGACCAGCCACTTCGACGGTGTACTCGTCGAGGGCGACGTGACGCAGGGCCTGCGGCTGCGACGTTGCGCGCACCAGGCGAGGCTTGGCGGTGTCGGTACGCTTGACAACGTAGATGCGGGTCGGGGTCTTGCTCACTGGGATCCTTTGCCGGTTTCCGCCGGCGCGGTGTTGGGATGGGAGCCGGTACATCAACCGCCGGCATCGGTACGCGCTGCGCCGCGGGGGACGGGAGAGCGCTGGGCGTTCAGTGGTGCGGCATGACCGCGATGGCGATGGGAAGCAGCAGGACAGGAACGACGAAGAGCAGCACGGCCGTTCTCTCGTCGCAGGGGGCACTCATCCACCAGGTGATGGCTTTCTGGATGCGGCGCTCCATCACGGCTTCGCCTTGCAGGGCACGTCGGTGACGATGACCACCGGCGCACCCTGGGCGCCGTAGGAGCCGATCTGGTGCGTCTTGTAGCCGCGCACGCAGTGGTTACCGGTTTCGGGCACCGTCAGCGTGGACGTCGGATGGCTGCCGGGCTTGAATGCGCCGCATGCAGCCAAGCCGAAGATCGCGAGACCGAGCATGAGCGCGATCGTGATCACGGCGCCGTTGTCGCCGGCGCGCTGAAGCGCCGGAGTGGACGAGCTGGCGTGCCGCAGCTGCTCGGCAGCGCGGACTTCGTTGTCCCCGGCGTGTTTGATGGCCATGTAGCGGCGCGCGTTGCGCTGGCGCATGTTGAGGATGCTCATGCGGCCACCTGCTGCGCGCTCTGAGCCAGGCCTTCGTAGTGGCCGCGAGTGCTCTCGGCGATGGCGTCGCGCAGGGCGAGGTCTGCCTTGCAGAGCGCGGCATACGCGTCCTTCGCATGGAAGGCGGCTTCGGCCGGGGCGCTGATGTCCGACTCGATATCGGCGATCAGCTGGTTGACGACATGCACAAGGCGGTCGGCCCGCTTGGCCAGCGTCCGTTGGTTCGAATTGAGTGCGCTGGTGCCCATCGTCCTCTCCCTTGCTGATTAATCAGCTTGGCAATAACGATAAGGCAGCTAATCACTTGATGTCAAGCGTTCTAATCACCGGGTAGGGCAGAATCTTTCGGCAGCCACGATGGCCGCTTCAGGGGGATGCCGGTGGAACCGAAGATTTGCGTCTGTTGCAAAGGGCCGCTAAGCCCACGTGCCACGGCCTGTCCGCGCTGCGGCGACCGTCCAGGGAGCAGGGGATTCCACGCAAAGTTCGCCTGGTTTGTTGTTTTCCTGCTGTCGATTCCGGCGCTCTTGCTGACCTTCTGGGCATTTTTCTCGTCGATGTCTGCGCCGCAGCAGGCGTCGGTGTTCGCTGGCTGTATTGCCGCGGTGGTTATCCCGTATTGCTACGCGCGTGCGGTCGAGAAGTATTGATCCGCGGGTGGAGACTGTCTGTTGAAAGTGATAACTCGTTCCGGCCGCCGTTGCTTTTGGCGGACCCAATATCAAGGAAGTGTATGAGTAACCAAGAAGTCCTCGACGCCCTCAAAGACGCTATCGTCGTGCTCGAAGACAACGAAAACATCATCAGGTGGCGCGACGCGTTCAACGATTGGGCGACGACAACCACCGCGGCGGATCCCGAGAACCTCGACCGGGCACAAGAGCTCGCGAACGTGATCATGAAGATCGACGACGAGATTGCATACGTCGAGGCCTGGGCCAATAAGCTTGACCTCGACGACCGGGAGATCGAGCGCGCTGGAATGTCGGTTGGAATGGCCGAGTCACTTCTCAAGGAGAACTCGCCAAGCAACATTACCGCACAGTTTGAGCGCAATCGGGCCTGATTTCCCCAATGCGTGGAGGTCTAAAAAAAGCCCGCAAATGCGGGCTTTTCTTCAACGGCGTCGCCGCCGGCGGTGCTCCATCATGGTCCCGATCACGATGCCTGGGTTGTCCGGCGTGACACTGACAGTTGCCCAGTCCGGATTCAGCGGGACTAGGTCGAACAGCTGGATCCCGGAAGGATCTACGCCCCGTGCGCGGTACTTCTTGAACGTGGCAGACTCTTCGTCGTCTACCTTCGCCACGACGTAGTCGCCAGGACGGGGCTTCACAGCCGGGTCAATGATCACCACGTCGCCCGGGCGAAACTCGTCCATCATCGACTCGCCGTCGATCACTAGCGCGAACGCCAGTCGGCCAAGCTCTGCCGCCATATCCCTGTCCACTCCAATCTGCTCCGATCCTTCGCCGCGGGCATACGCGTCGACAGCTTCTTTCCCGTAACCAGCCTGGACATAGCTGATTACTGGGACCATGCGCACGCCATCCTCGGCCAAGGTCAGGCCGGGAGGGGTATCGGCGACTTCGCGCTTGTCTTTACCAGTCCGCAGGTAGGCCACCGGCTTACCCAGCACACCGGCAGCGAGCTCGAGGAGCGCGCCGCGGATGTTGTCCGGCTCTGTGATGCCGGCCTCCCAATTGCTGATCGTGGCACCGGTGACGCCAATTTTTTTGGCGAATGCCCGCTGGGATAGGCCTGTCGCCTCCCGCGCCACGCGAAATCTTTCGGCGAAGTTACTCATATTGCTAAGAATACTTGGCAAAGTGATGAGTTCGCTTGACACGGGGGTGATTAGACGACTTATCATGCGGGCGTATGACCAAGACCGAACTTCTCACCCGTCTTTGCATGCGCCAGTCCGAACTGGCGCGACTCCTCGGTGTGTCCCGCTCGGCCGTGGCCCAGTGGCCTGACGACCAGCCAATCCCCGAGAAGCAGGAGCTTCGCCTCCGCTACGAGCTTCGTCCGCACATCTTCAGCGATGGGCCCGACGAGCGACACCGAAGCGAGGCCGCCTCGGCAGGGGCGACGGCCGAAACAGCTCAAGTTGTTCTGACGCGGAAGGCGAGCTGACGTGGGCACCGACGTGCTCGCGTTGCTCGCCTTCGCCTTCGTCGCACTTTGGCCGCTGCGAAAGCGGGCAGGGCGCTGACGCTCAACCGCTTCGACGTTCCCTGATTCCCCTGTCGTGATCTCCATGGTGACGACTCTACCTACCGGGCCCAAGCGGCTCACCATTTGAGATTGACCCGAATGAATGTCCTCGATGCAGCCCAGGCAACGGTGAAGGCTTATCCCGGTGGCGCGGAATCGCTTGCGCCGCGTCTGGACATGTCCGGTGCGCTGCTGCGCGGCAAGGTGAACCCGTCGTACGACCGGAACCACCTGACGCTGGCCGAGGCCGACCTGCTGATGACCGTCACCGGTGACCACCGCATCCTCCACGCGCTGGCGCACTCGCACGGCTACGTCTTGCAGCGTTGCGACGACTTGGCGAAGGAGCGGGAGGACGCCAAGCACCGCGTGGACGAGCTCGTGCTGCAGCTCATGCATGTCACGGGCAACTTCGCTGGCACGATCCAAGAGGCGCGCGCAGACGGCGTTATCACCCTGAACGAAGCAAAGGACACGTCGAACGCGGGCATCACCGTGCAGAAGACCGTCGTGGATCTGGTCGCCGCGATTCAGGACCAGGTTAGGCTCGGTTGATGCACGGGTCCCCGAAATCACGGCCTGCGCCGGGGGTGTTTCGCCCCGCCGTTGTTGCTGGCGCATCCGACCATGGACGCACCCACACCAAGGCCGTCCTTCCCATGCGAGATCGCTTCAACCCCGCCGAGTGGAACCTCTGGTTCGCGACAGCTCGCGCTCTTAAGCGGTTCGCACGGTGAACCGCCAGGCGTCTGCTTCATTGGTGAACCAGTGCAGGTGGCAATGCCTCCGCGTGCTCGTCCATGGGCCGACGCCTGAGCAGTTGGTCGCTGCCGAAATGTATCTCGCCTCGCTGGCGCCATCGCCGCAGGCCTCGTTGTTCAACCAGCAGCACGCTAACTCGGGGGTAGCTACCCGGGGACAGCCGAGTCCGGTCGGTTGCGTGTCTGCACTTTCCCGGAAGCCGGAGTAGGCATGGCCCGCATTCGTTCCATCAAGCCCGAGTTCCCACAGTCCCAGAGCATGGGCAACGTGTCGCGAGACGCTCGGCTGCTTTTCATTCTCCTCTGGCCGATTTGCGACGACCACGGGAGGACTCGCGCCGACTCGCGAATGCTCGCGAGCCTTCTTTTCCCCTACGACAGTGACGTCGATAGCGTCGCGAAGACGACCAGGGCGAATGTGGAGGAGTGGTTGGTCGAATTGGAGCGCGAGCAGTGCATCAAGCGCTATGCCGCGAACGGTTCGACGTACCTCGAAATCTGTAACTGGCTGACTCACCAGAAGATCGACAAACCGAGCAAGCCGCAATTCCCCGAGCCTTCGCGAGACCTCGCGAGCATTCGCGAAGTGTCGTCGGAGGAAGGGAAGGGAGAGGAAGGGAAGGGAGAGGAAGGGAGGGGTAGCGCTGGCGCGCCTCCACCCAACGATCCTCCTGCCGACAACCCGAAGGGCGACGGATCGAAGCGCGGAACCCGATTGCCGAAGGAATGGGAGCCGAGCGACGAGCTTCGCAACGACATGCGCGACGAGCGCCTTGACCTGAACATCCCAATCGAGGTGAAGAAGTTCCGCGACTACTGGACCGCCAAGCCTGGCAAGGACGGCCTTAAGCTGGACTGGGACGCGACCTTCCGCAACTGGTGCCGCAACGCGAAATCGCCGAACGGCTTCGGTGGTCGCATTGAGCAACCGCGCCAACGGCAGGAGCTCCGCCGATGAGGCCGCCCGAGACTGGCTGGATGGGCCTGCGCGTGCCGCCGTCGGCTGTCGACGCCGAGCAGAGCGTGCTGGGTGGGCTGATGATGGTGCCCGACCGCATCGACGCCGTGTCGGCGAAGCTTGTGGAGGACGACTTCTACCGCCGCGACCATCGGATGATCTACCGATCCATGATCGAGCTGGCGCGCCGCGGCACGCCGTGCGACGCGATCACCCTGGGCGAGTGGTTCGTGCGCAACGGCATCGAGATGATCGAGCCGGCCTACCTGCTGGACCTGGTGAACAACACCCCCAGCGCGGCGAACATCGAGGCGTATGCCGCCATCGTGCGCGAGAAGTCCGTCCGCCGGCGCGTGATCGACGTCGCGACCCAGATGGTCGAGAACGCCTTCGGTGCCGAGCAGGACGCGGCTGAGCTCGTTGACGGCGGCATCGCGAAGCTGATGGGTATGCAGCACGTCGAGAAGAGCACCGAGTACACGCTCCGTCAGGCCTTGACGATTGCGTATGACGCCGCCGATGCGGCCAAGGCCCGCGGCGGCAAGATCCCTGGCATCCCCACTGGCCTGACCGAGCTCGACGATGTCCTCGGCGGCCTGCACAACTCCGACCTGATCATCATCGGCGCCCGCCCGTCCATGGGAAAGACGGCGCTGCTGCTGAACATGGCGCTCGGCGATGCTGGTGACGCGGGCCTCATTTCCACCGAGCAGCCCGTCGTCCAGATCGGCTCTCGCATCCTCGCCATCCAGGGCAACGTCAATGCCTCACGGCTGCGCAACGGCTCGCACGACGACGAAGACCTGGCGCGGCTGTTCAACGCCACCGCCGCTCTGCTGGATCCCGAGAACCCGCGCGAGCTGATGATCTGCGACCAGGCTGGCATGACCATCGGCGAGCTGCAGCGCATCGCTAGGCGTTGGAAGCAGAAGCATGGCATCCAGCGCTTGCTGGTCGACTACGTCCAGCGCGTGAAGGGCAACGATCCGCGCGCCTCCCGCATCGACCAGGTCGGCGAGGTCGCCATTGGCCTGAAGGACATCGCCCGCGAGTTGGATATCCCCGTCGTCGCGCTGGCGCAGGTGAACCGCGATGTTGAGAAGCGCGCCGACAAGCGCCCGAACATGGGCGATCTGGCCAACTCGAGCGAGATCGAGAAGGAAGCCGACCAGATCCTGATGCTCTACCGGGACGAGGTCTACAACAAGGACACGCCGGACAAGGGCATCGCCGAGATCAGCGTCGAGAAGAACCGTCACGGTCCGACGGGCTTCGTTCGTGCGGTCTGGCAGGCCGAGACCATGCGCTTCCGTGACCTCTCGCACCACGGCGCCTATGACTACTGACCTGCTCACGCGGATCACCGCCGATCGCCAGCGCATCGAGCAGGAGCGCGAGGCGAACCGCAAGCGCCATCCGTTCGCGATGGAGCTGTTCGACGGTCTTCGCGAGGCAGGCCTTGCGCCGAAGTTGAAGCACGCCGTGAACGCCGCTGGCGAGGAACTCGGCTCGCCGCCGAAGGTGCCCGGCTTCGTGGTGGACGGCGAGAAGCTGGCGCACCTGCCCGACTACGAAGCCTTCTGGCAGAAATCTCTCGGCAAGAAAGCCGAGACCCTCGCCACCTACCGCGAGCGCATGCAGCGCGCCATCAAGCCTGGAATGGGAGACCACTGAAGCCATGGCAAAGAAGAACAATGCGAAGGCGCTCGCTCCGTCGGCCAACACCGAATGGGACTACTGGGGCGACCTATGCGGCTTCACGAGTTGGGCCACGGCTGCGGCTGCCCTGGGTATCACCACTCAGGCCATCATCACGGCGCGCAAGAAGCCGGTGCGTAAGACCATGCGCCTGGCCATGGATGCGGTGCTCGACCGCTGCGTCAGGAAGGTAAGCATCGTCGACGGCCTTGCTTCGACGCCGATCGCTTTGTCCGCGGATGGGCTTCGGTGGGGGACGACGCCAACGATCATTCGGCTGAGCGAAAGCGACTGCTCGCCGATCGTTTTCGTCACTGAGGACCGGCGTGCCATCACCGAGGCATACGTGACCGAGGCCGTGCGCCGCATGGAATCCGGCCAGTGAAGCGCACGCCACTGCTCCGCAAGACCCCGTTCAAGTCCGCCCGTGGCTTCGCTGCGACTGGCATCGTCAAGGCCGCGGCAGAGCGCGCGACGGTCGAGTTCGACGAGGACGGCAAGGTCATCGCGGTCTACAACCATAAAGGCTTGACGGTCCGTCGTCAGCCTGTCGCCACGAAGGCGCAGAAGCAGCGCTGGGTCGACGCCAAGGCACGCGGTTGTGTCGCGTGCCACCTCAACGGTGTCGATCATGGGCTGGCGCGTGCGAGCTACGGGAACGACCTTGAGATGCATCACCTGTTGTCCGGTGGCCGTCGCATCGGTCACGATGCGACCGTCTGCCTCTGCCACTTTCACCACCAGGCGAAGCGCCTCCCGTTCGCCGACCGCGGCTACGAGGCCCAGGCGCTGATCTACGGGCCGAGCCTGGAGCGCGAGTCGCGCCATTTCCACGAGTTCTACGGTACCGACCAGCAGCTGCTCGCGTATCAGGAAACCATGCTCGTGCAGCTGGCGCCCCAGTTCGGCCCGGAGGCGTCATGGTGAAGCCGCTGGTCATCGAGATCGAGGACATGCGCCTGAAGGCGGGGCTCAACGCCCGCGAGCACCGCATGGTCCGGGCGAGGCGCACGAAGCGAGAGCGCCAAACCGCACACTGGATGCTGCTGGATGCCAAGCGTCCGCCACTGCCCGTGGTCGTGCGCCTGGTTCGGATTTCTCCGCGCGCGTTCGACGACGACAACCTTCAGGGCGCCTTCAAGGCGATCCGTGACGGCGTGGCCGACGCCTACGGCATCGCCGACAACGACAAGACGCTGATCCGCTTCGAGTACGACGCGGAGCGCGGCAAGCCTCACCAGTACAGCGTCCGAATCGAGGTGTCGCCTGCATGAACCTCGGCGGCCTTCTCGCAGAGCGCGCCCAGCACAAGCTGGATGCTGTCTCGCGGCTGGCCATCGACATGGCCGACTCATCGTTAAGCCTTGACGACATTGCCGCACGTTGTGACCAGGCGGCGCGAGACCTGGTAGCAGCCGCGGCGCTCGTGCGCCGGATTGCCAAGCAACAGAAAAAGAGCGGTGCCGCTGGCGCCGTGCACGACACGCATCAGAAATAGGGGAACACCATGCACACTGGGAAACGTCTCGCCATGCTCAACGCCAAGAACTGCAGGTTCGACATCGGGTCGGGTGGCATCCCTGACATCGTCGCCACAGACGTGGCTGCCGCCCTGGGCATGGTCGCCGCCGGCATCGGCCGCGAGGTGCTGTGCCGCGTGTGGTGGCCCGACGGTGCCAAGCTGTCAAAGGACCAGCTCAACGACATGGTCGACGCCCTGATGCGCGACGAGTGGGCGAAGCGCGAAGCGTCAATGCTTGACGGCCTCCTTGCGATCGCGTCCCGGGGTAGCCGGGGGCAGGGCGCCTACGCGACTGCGCACGCGAATCGGTGGCCGCGCCTGGTCATCACCGAGCGCGGCCTTACGACTCTGGCCGAAGGCTACGGCAAGGTCCGTACCGCGGTGCTCAACGAACTCGCGAGCGCCGGCCTCTGCCAGTACTGCTCTGGCCGCGGCATGACGGCAACCACCATGGGTGTCTACAAGACCTGCGCCGAGTGCATGGGCGCTGGCCACCTGCGCCTGAGCGACCGTGGGCGCGCTGAGCTTGCTGGGTTCTCGTGGAAGACCTATCGGGAAGGCTGGGCCTCGGTCTATGAC
Source organism: Inquilinus sp. (assembly GCF_057815775.1). Classification (NCBI taxonomy): domain Bacteria; kingdom Pseudomonadati; phylum Pseudomonadota; class Alphaproteobacteria; order Rhodospirillales; family Rhodospirillaceae; genus Inquilinus; species Inquilinus sp. The sequence goes on along the minus strand of NZ_JBYRFX010000946.1, from coordinate 15,366 downwards.
TGGACGTTTCAGCGGTGCACTGACGACCTTCACCAGGCTGAGAGGCAGTTCCAGCACGCGCTCACGTAGGAGGGAGGGCTTGATGTTGTCCTGGCAGGCCCCAGAACGTTCGAAGGGTCAACAACAGGGGAAGGGAATGGAAGGTTACGTCTTACCCGCTACAGCGAAGCTCGTGACGCTGGCCGAAATTACATCGCGATTCTTCGTTACGAATCTCGGCGTCCTGTGCCTACGATTCGATCTGGGGCCCGGCGCGAACGGCGACGTCGGACTGGTCCGGCTCGATGGAAGCTGGCAGGCCGATGCTATCGGGGCGACCCGTGCAAGGCAGCACCGCCGCTACATCGAGGTCGAAGGAACGGTGCCGCACGTAAACGCCAAATCGATGGAATGGAAGATGACCGATCTCGCGGACGTCGGCTGCCTCGTCTTGGATGAGAAAGGTATCTGGATCGTTGCGAAGCATTACGATCAGATGGCGGAGAAGCTTTTGGTGAACGTTGTAACCGGTGATCGCGCATGGCCCGGCGTCGACCATGCCTCGGTAATAACGAGCTGGGTCATCGAGGCGAGCGTCGGCGACTTGAAGACGTTCGAGATAGGGGCTCACACCGTCCCGCCCTTGATCCTCGCCGAGGTGTGACGGTGGGTGGGTGATGCCCACCCAAAAAATCGCTATTCTCGCGCCTAGTGATACTCACCTTCGAAACCCGGCCCCGTGCCGGGTTTCTTCGTTTTGCGTCCGCCGCTGGGCGGTAGACGGCCTTCCAAGCCGACGAAGATGGGTTCGATTCCCTCAGGACGCTCCACTTGTGCCCGCTCCCCTCGGGCGCATCGGCCAGCGCGCTGCTCCCCTCAGCGCGCTGGCCAACCTATTCCGGAGCATCCGATGGACGCCAAGACATTCCAGGCGGCTACCGCTGTATCCGCTCCGCGCGCGGCTGAATGGGTCGGTCCGGTCTCTGCGGCCATGGAAGAGTTCGGCGTGACCACGCCGGATCAGCAGGCCGCGTTCATTGCCGAATGGGCGCACGAGACCGCCGGCTTCGCGCTCTTGCGCGAGATTTGGGGTCCGACGGCGACGCAGCTCCGTTACGAGGGTCGCGCTGATCTCGGCAACACGCAGCCGGGCGATGGCAAGCGCTTCATGGGGCGTGGATTCCCGCAGCTCACTGGCCGCGCCAATTACACCGCGGCTGGCGCTGCTCTCGGCATTGACCTAGTGAGGAACCCTCAGCTCGTCGAGCAGCCGGCGCTCGCTGCGCGAGTCGGTGGATGGTTCTGGAAGGCGAACAGTCTTAACCGGTACGCCGACAGAGGCGACTTCCTCGGCCTATCGATCCGCATCAACGGCAAGAACAAGGATGGGTTCCCAAACGGTTGGGAAGATCGCCAGCGTCGCTGGACCATCGCCAAGCGTGCGTTGGGTATCTGACGAGTGGATGAGCCCATGGATATCAAGCGCGGCGAAGACTCCAGCTGGCATTTCAAGCTCGGCCCGGTCGAGCGCATCGTCATCGGGGGCGCATTTACGCTGCTAGTCTTCCTGATCAGCTACGTCTTCAGTTCGTTCGACAGCCGGCTCGCGGCGCAGGACAAGACCATGCAGGCCGTGGTGACGTCACAGGCGGTCACGAACGCACAGCTTCAGACGCTCAGTCAGCAACTATCCGACATTCCCGGCCTAACGCGAAAGATGGCCGAGATCGATGTGCGGACAGAGCGCAACACCCAGGACATCCACGAGCTGCAGCAGGTGAGGCACCTCAAATGAAGCTCGTTGACGACGCGCGCAGCTGGTGGAAGTGGCACAGCACTTACGTGTTCGCCGCGCTCGCCGTGCTGCCAGAGGTCTGGATCAGCTCGCCGGAGCTTCAGTCGATGCTTCCCCTGTGGCTGGTAGCGAAGATCGCTCCATTTATCGGTGGCCTTGGCTTCTTTCTTCGTATCCGTGCCCAGGGTCAGAAGCTCCCGCCATCGCGTCCCACGGTTCCAAAGGATGGGAGGCTTCCGCCCGCATGAATCCGATGACCAAGGTTTACGCCATCGTCATTGGCGCTCTGCTTCTGGTGATCACTCTGGTCGCCGGTGGCTGGTACATCTCCAGCCTGCGTAGCGACGTAGCGACCGCCAAGGCGAACCAGGTGATCGCCGAAGGCAATGTCAGCACGTGCGCTAGTGCATTGAAGCAGGCGGATGACGCCACTGCGTCGGCACTCGCCAAGGCTGAGGCCTACCGTAGCCAGGCGCAGGCCATCATCGACGCTGCCACGACACAGAAGGGCAAGAACACTGCCGCTGGCACCGTGTTCGCTTCGAAGCTCACCACGAGCGCCACGACCGCCGACTGCCAGTCCGTTCTGGAGGCCCAGCTATGCCCCGCGCTCTCTGGTTACTGACTTGCTGCGTCGTCCTGCTCACCGGCTGCCCGTCGACGGTGAAGCCCGTCGCGGTGCCGCAGGTGGTACGGGTCGAAGTGCCAGTGTACGTGCCGGTTCCATCCGACCTCACGACGGATTGCCCGATTGCCGAGCCCTCTTCCCTCAAGGTTGAAGAGGTTGTTCGTGTGGCCAACGCACGCAAGGTTGCGCTGCAGAACTGCAACACAGACAAGGCTGCCATCCGCGCCCTTGGCGCGCCCCCAACCACTTCGAAGTAAGTCGGTGGCACGACTCAAGACCTTGGGAAACCGGGTGGCTATGGCGCCTAGCAGGCAGCCATCCACGCACCGCGTATCAGATAGCCGAATGACAGGACGCAGGCTGCAGGCCCGTCGCTTGCGGGTGTGGGCAGCAGACCCGCACTGCAAGCACTGCCTTCGCCTCCTTGCCATGCATGAGTTCGAGCTCGACCACGAGGTGCCGCTGTTCGAGGGCGGTGCGGACACGGATGAGAACTGCCAGGTGCTGTGCCACGAGTGCCACGCGGCCAAGACGGCACGCGACCTCGGGCGCGCGGGCGCAGCCGGCGCTGTCATCGAGGGCACGTGGGTCGAGGTCAAGACGACCGACCGATAGGGTGGGGCGGGTCGAAAGTCTGGGCCGATCCGGACCGGAAACCGACTGTCCTCTCACGCACAGAAAATATCCCCTGTTTGATTAATCGCAGCAGGGGTCGGAAATCAAACGACCCGCGTCCCGCAAGGCTTTGAGGCCCTACGGACGCACCGAGGTGATGCATGCCGCGCGGAGGTCCTCGCCCAGGCGCCGGCCGACCGAAAGGCAGCGGCACGAAGGGCAAGAAAACGTCCGCCCCGAAGGCGGAAACAAAGAAGACGAAGGCTAAGCCGGGAAAGGTGAGAGTTCTTCCGCCTAGTCCGCCGCCGACTGCCGAGGTGTTCGATGGCGAGGTGTTGCCGGCGAACATGAACCCGCTGGAGTACATGCTCCACGTGATGAACAACCGTAAGGCCGAGCCGGAGCGCCGCGACAGGATGGCAGTCGCCGCGGCGCCCTATGTGCACGGTAAGAAGGGCGAGCAGGGCAAGAAGGCTGCGAAGGATGATGCCGCTGCCGCCGTCGGCGGTGCCGGTCGATTCTCTTCTGCACCGCCTCCTCGCCGAAACAACGTGAACTGATCGGATGGAATGGACCACAGCGTGTCCCGACTGGGCAGAACGCCTGGTCGCGGGCAGGTCGATCATTCCCGCGCCCATCTTTCCGGAGGAGGCCGACCGCGCGCTGCGCATCTTCAAGCAGCTCCGGGTCGTGGATTTGCCTGGCAAGCCAACGTTCGGGGAGTGCAGCGACCAGTTCGTATTCGATTTCGTCGCCGCGATCTTCGGCGCCTATGACGCCGAGACTGGCAAGCAGCTGATCCGAGAGTTCTTCCTGCTGATCAGCAAGAAGAACACGAAGTCGACGGTCGCCGCGGGGATCATGTTGACGGCCGTGATCCTCTGCTGGCGAGAGGATGAGGAGCACCTGATCCTGGCGCCGACGAAGGAGGTCGCGGACAACAGCTTCAAGCCGGCAGCTGGCATGGTCCGCGCGGACGAGGAGCTAAGCGACCTGTTCCACGTTCAGGACCACATCCGAACCATCACGCGCCGCGACTCTAAGGCATCGCTGAAGGTTGTGGCTGCCGACACCGAGACGGTCTCGGGCAAGAAGTCCGGAAAGATCCTGGTCGATGAGCATTGGCTGTTCGGCAAGAAGGCGAACGCCCAAGCGATGTTCATGGAAGCCACCGGTGGCCAAGTGTCTCGTGATGAGGGTTGGGTGATCTTCCTCACCACTCAGAGCGACGACCCGCCGGCTGGTGTGTTCAAGGAGAAGCTTCAGTACTACAGGGACGTGCGAGACGGACTGATCGTCGACCGGAAGTCGTTGGGCATCCTCTACGAGTTTCCGCCGGCGATGGTGAAGGCCAAGGCCTATCTCGATCCGAAGAATTTCTACATCACTAACCCGAATCTGGGCCGGTCGGTCAGCGAGGAATGGCTAGGCGACCAGCTGACGAAGAACCTGCCGAAGACGGATGGCTCGCTTCAGCAGTTCCTTGCCAAGCACCTGAACGTCGAGATCGGGCTAAACCTTCGCTCCGACCGGTGGACGGGGGCAGACTACTGGGAGCAGCAGGGGCGCCGCGAGGTGACCCTCGAATATCTTCTCGAATGGTCCGAGGTGATCGACTTCGGCATCGATGGTGGTGGCCTGGACGATCTCCTCGGTGGTAGCGCGATCGGGCGGCACCGAGACACGAAAGAGTGGCTGATATGGACCCACGCGTGGGCCCACCCTTCGGTCCTTGAGCGGCGTATGGAGATCGCGCCTGCACTGCGCGACTTCGCGCGAGATGGTCATCTCACGCTGGTGGAGCGAATCGGCGACGACGTCGACGAGCTGGCCGGCTATGTAGCGCGAATTCACGGCGCGGGCCTGCTCGACATGGCGGGCGTGGATCCCGCGGGGCTCGGCGGCATTCTCGATGCCCTCGAAGCTTCCGGCGTACCAAAGGACAAGATCGTCGGTATCAGCCAGGGCTGGAAGCTCGGCGGTGCCATCAAGACCCTGGAGCGGAAACTGGCAGAAGGATCGGCCTGGCACGGACTCCAACCGATGATGAACTGGTGTGTGGGTAACGCTCGAATCGTCGTCACCAGCAACGCCATAAACATCACGAAGCAGGCCAGCGGCACCGCGAAGATCGATCCGCTGATGGCGGTCTTCAACGCGGCATCGCTGATGAGCCTGAATCCGGCGGCAAGTGCACCTTCGGTGTACGAAACGCGCGGCATCCGCTTTCTCTGAGGACAGGCATGAGCCTTCTCGATATCTTCCGGCGACCGGCAGCGCCGGAGGCCTCGGTTGTGCCCGCGCCAACGCCCGATCCAGAAGTTTCGCCGGTGCCTGCACTCCGCGCTCAGGCGCCCGTCGGGCAGACGTTCGACGGCCTGACGGATCCGGCTCTTCTGGAATATATCCGGAGGGGCGAGGCGGGAGGCATGGGTGGCCGCCACCTTCATTCGCTCCGCAACATGGCGGCGCTGCGCTGCGTCTCGCTCCTTAGCCAGATGGTAGGCATGTTGCCCGTGAACCTTCTGGAGAACGGGCCGGACAAAAAATACGCAGAGGACCATCCTGCATACCGGCTGCTGAAGCTGAAGCCGAACAGCTGGCAGACGCCATTCGAGTTCAAGTCGACCATGCAGATGGTCTGCCTCGAGGAAGGAAACGCATACGCGCGGGTTATCTGGTCGGCAGGTCGCCCCATCGGGATGATCCCGCTTGCGATCGGCTCGACCGTGCCACGGCTAACCAGCCAGTGGGAGATGGTCTACGACTACACCCGACCGGACGGCCAGCTGGTTACGCTCGCTGCAAACGAGGTCTTCCACCTAAAGGACCTGAGCGTCGACGGCGTGCTTGGGATGTCGCGCATGCGCCTCGCGAAGGATGCCCTGGCGCTGGCACGGCAGGCCGAGCGCGCGGCAGACAGGCTTCTTCGCACCGGCGTGATGGCGGGTGGCTCTATCGAAGTTCCCAATGCCTTGAGCGACCAAGCCTACTCGCGGATGACGTCATCGCTGGCCACGGACTACGCCGGCGCCGAGAACAACGGTAAGTGGATGGTTCTCGAGGAGGGCGGTAAGGCCAATAAGTTCGGCTCCACCGCCTCCGACGCCCAGCACATCGAGAACCGGAACGCCCAGATCGAAGAAGTCGCTCGTGCGTTCGGCATCCCGCGCCCACTTCTGATGATGGACGACACCAGCTGGGGCTCGGGCATCAAAGAGTTGAACAAGTTCTTCGTGAGCTACGGCCTCGGGCCGTGGTTCACCAGCTGGGAGCAAGCCGCCGCGCGTGTCTTCCTCCCAGGCAAAGACCTCGACAAATACACGTTCAAGTTCAACGCGAACGCGTTGTTGCGCGGCACGCCGGAAGAACAGGCCGACTACATCGCCAAGTCGCTTGGCGCTGGCGGCCAGGCGCCGTGGCAAACCCAGAACGAGGCACGCGAAACGCTGGATATGCCGCGGTCGAAAGACCCGAACGCGGACCTTCTTCGCAACCCCATGACACAACCGAGGACCGGCAATGAGCCTCCGAAACCTGCCTGAAATTCGCGCTGATCAGCGCCTGAGCGCGGCGGAATTCGATGTGCGGCCGGACGCATTTGACCGGTGGCATCCCGAAGTCCAGGCCGCAAGCGACACTGACACGTCGATCTCCATTTATGACTCCATCGGTGAGAACTGGGACGGCACTGGCATAACCGCCAAGCTCATCAGCTCGATCCTGCGGAACATCGGCGCCGACAAGGATGTAACGGTCAATCTGAACTCGCCCGGCGGCGATTTCTTCGAAGGTGTGGCGATCTACAACCTGTTGCGCGAGCACAAGGGCAAGGTCACGACCCGTGTGGTCGGCCTGGCCGCTTCCGCCGCCTCAGTGATCGCGATGGCTGGTGACGACATCCTCATGGGTGACGGCACCTTCTTGATGATCCACAACGCCTGGACAGTCGCCATTGGCAACCGCCACGACATGGCCGAGGCCGCCGCTCTCCTTGAGCCCTTCGACGCGGCCATGGCCAAGCTCTACGCGAATCGCGCTGGAATTACGGTGGCTTCCGCGGCGGCCCTGATGGACGACGAGACGTGGATCGACGCGGACCAGGCGCTCAAGGATGGTTTCGCCACGGGCCGAATCGACACATCGGACGTCACGCAGACCGAGCCCGCGAAGGCAAGCAACAAGAAGGCCCTCGCAATGGTCGAGGCATCGATGAAGCGCTCGGGCTACTCCCGCGCCGCGCGTCGTGACGCCCTCAAATCCCTTTTCACTGGTACGCCGAGCGCTGCCGATGAACCTGCCATGCCGTGCGCTGGCGCCGACCTCGCGGATTCCCTGCGAGCAGCCTTGTTTACCCTCGGAGTCAACCAGTAATGAATATGAAGCCCAACATCCGCGTCCCGCGCGGCATCCAGTCCGTTCGTGCCGAAGGCGCGAACAACCCGGGCGAGGTCAAAGCCCTCGTCGAGTCCCTGAACCAGGCGTTCGCCACGTTCAAGGCTGAGCACACGAAGCAGCTCGAAGACATCAAGCAGGGTCAGGTCGACGCGCTGCAGGCGCTGAAGGTCGACAAGATCAATGCCGACATCGATCGCCTGCAGGCCGCCGTCGATACCGCGAACACGCAGCTCGCCGCCGCGCAGATGGGCGCTGGTGGCGACGGTCGAAAGCTCCGCGATGCGGACTACAGCGCAGCGTTCCAGGCGCATTTCCGAAGGGGCGCTGTCGAAGCTTCGATGTCGAAGGGCTCGGCACCGGATGGCGGCTACACGGCTCCTGTCGAGTGGGACCGCACCATCACCGACAAGCTCGTGCTGGTGTCGCCGATGCGTCAGGTCGCGCGCGTCCAGTCCATCTCGGGCAATAGCTTCACCAAGCTCTTCAACAAGCGCGGCACGGCCTCCGGCTGGGTCGGTGAGACGGATGCCCGCCCGGCTACCGCTGGCTCGCAGTTCGGATCGCTGCAGTACGACACCGGTGAGATCTACGCGAACCCGGCGGCCACCCAGCAGCTTCTCGACGACTCCGAGGTGGATATCGAAGCCTGGATCGCGGGTGAGGTGGAGCTCGAGTTTGCGCACCAGGAGGGTCTGGCGTTTATCTCGGGGGACGGCTCGAACGGCCGTCCGACCGGCTTCCTCACCTACGTCACCGGTGCCGCGAATGCCGCGAAGCACCCCCTCGGTGCGATCGGCTTGGTGAATACCGGCGCAGCTGCGGCCATCACTGCTGATTCCCTCATCGACCTGGTGTACGCCGTGCCGAGTGCCTACCGCGGTGCTGCGCGATTCCTGATGAACAACACCACCCAGGGCACCGTGCGCAAGCTCAAGGACGGCCAGGGCAACTACCTGTGGCAGCCCTCGACGGTTGCTGGCCAGCCGGCCACGCTCAACGGCTATGCGCTGACCGAGATGCCGGACATGCCGGATGTCGCGGCGAACTCCATGCCGATCTCGTTCGGCGACTTCAATCGGGGTTACCTAGTCATCGACCGCAAGGGCGTGACCGTGCTGCGCGACCCGTTCACCAACAAGCCATTCGTGCAGTTCTACACGACCAAGCGGGTTGGTGGCGGCCTGCTCGACCCGACGCCGATCAAGGTCCTGAAGGTCTCGGCGTAAGCCACCAACCACCAATTGCGGGGCCGGACCTCCCGGCCCCGTTCGGAGAAACGCATGGCAAAGCTTACGAAGGCCTTCCGGGGCGTCAAGAACGGCGACATCTATCCCACCGACTTCGCCCAGGGCGACGACTGCCCGAAGGAATTGGAAGCCGGTGCCAAGGCAAGCGGCGCGCTCAACGGTGCTGTTCAGCTGACCGCCGCCGAGCAGTTTGTGTCGGGCAACGCCGCAGACGTCATCGCGAGCCTGGCCGACCAGAAGGACGCCGAGCTCCTCAACGAAGCTCTCGCTGCTGAGAACGCCAAGCAGAACGCGCGGAAGACGGTGGTTGATGCCATCACCACCGCGATCGCCGCCCTGTCGCAGGACTGATCATGGGCTTGATCACGATTGAGCAGGCGCGCGCTCACTGCCGGGCTGACACCGATGTTCCGGACGAGCAACTTCAGCCATACATCGACGGCGCGGAAAGCGCGGCGTGCGCCTACCTCAATCGTGCTCTTTTCGGCACCCAAGTCGATCTTGACGCAGCATTAGATGAGCTTCCAGCAAAGGCTGCCGCTGCTTCGCAGGCGTATTCCGAAGCCGTGGAAGCCGCCGCGTCCATTGTCGACGCTGACCAGCGCCGAGTGAGCCTTGAGGTTGCCAGTCTGCGGAAGAGCGCGGCCCAAGCGTCCGCCAGTCGCGTGCTGAATGGCATCGTCGCCGCCCCCGGTGTCGTCAGTGCCATCCTGCTGACCCTTGGAAGCCTTTACTCCAACCGTGAGGCAGTAATCGTCGGGGTGCAAGTCGCAGAACTACCACTCGGCGCCTGCGAGCTTCTCCGCCCGCATCGCCTGGTCATGATGCCGTGAGCCTTGCCGCCGGTTCGTTGAATCGCCTTATTACCGTTCAGCGGCACTTGGAGGGGCAGCACGAAGACGGTCAGCCGTTTGACGAATGGCAGGACGTGTTGCCACCGATTTGGGCGAACGTGAAGGGTCAGACCGGGCTCGGCGCGATCAAGGCGGCGACGGACGTGCCGTTGTCGGTGACAAGCTACAGCTTCCGAATTCGGTACCGAATCGGCATCGACGCCGGCATGCGTATCCTCTTCGGGAATGTGCCGTACGACATCACGTCGGTGCAGATGGACGAGGCGGGCCGCGAGTGGACGGACCTAGTCTGTAATCGTGGCGCGAACAATGGCTGACCCCATCCAGACGAAAGTGGACCTTTCGGGCATGCGCGCTGGCCTGGCGCAGCTGAGTGGGCCGCTCCGGGAAAGCCTCGCGCGCTCCATGGCGGTCGCCGGCGGGCAGGTGATTCGCGACGAGGCGAAGATCCGCGTTCCACGAGGTGATGGGCGGCTGGCCTCAGCCCTCTACCTCGCATACAAGCAGCGCCGCTCCACCGAGGATGAGCAGGTCTACTCCGTGACATGGAATGCCAAGAAAGCGCCGCACGGCCATCTGGTCGAGCTGGGTTACTGGCAGCCATACATCGTAGTGAAGACGCGCAAGGGCGAGTACGTGACAACGAACAAGCTGCGCCCTAACGGGCCGAAGCGGATCCCTGCGCACGCTTTCCTTCGTCCCGCACTCGACGCCGCTGGCGGGAGGGCTTACCAGGCCATGCTGAAGCGTGGCAGGGAGCGGCTGTTCGACCTTCTGGCCGATCCTGACGCCGTGGACGAGCAGCAATGACACTCGAAGCGAAGATTCTCGCGACATTGGGCGCTCTCGTTGCCGATCGTGTGTATCCCGATACCGCGCCTGACAACGCGGTCTTCCCGTGCTTCACGTACCAGCAAGTAGGTGGCCGCGACTACAACTACGTCGATGGGTCGCTGCCTGACCACGAGCACGCGCGGATCCAGTTGAACGTGCACGGAAGAGTCAGGAGCGAGGTTAAGCAGCTCGCCCTAGACGCCAAGGCCCTAATGGCGGGTCAACTTCTCGCTGAGGTCATGGGCTCGCTCGCTACGGACTATGACGACATCGCAAAGCTGTACTCAACCCGACAAGATTTCGGCTGCTGGTACCCCCAGTAGCCGCCGCAGCGGCGCCGCTGCAACCACCGAACACCCGGCCATGTGCCGGGTTTTTTCGTTCCACCTCTCGAGAGGACGTCCCATGAGCTCGCTCTTCCCCAACGGTACGAAGTACGCCATCTCGGCCAACCTGGTCGCCGCCGCCCTGATCACGGCAATCTCCAACGCTGACCCAGCTGTCGCGACGGCCGTCGCGCCGCCGGCAGCGAATGCGATCGCCATCCTGACCAGCGGTTGGTCGGACATCAACAACCGTGTTATCCGGGCCCTGAATCCCACGGCCAACAGCTTCGAGATCGAAGGTGTCGATACCACGAGCCTCGTGCAGTACCCGGCGGGCGAGGGTGCCGGCGCCTTCCAGGTGGTTAACACCTGGACCCCCATCGACCAGGTGGCGAGCGTCGCCTCTTCGGGTGGTGATCAGCAGTACTACACCTGGCAGTACGTCGAGGACACCAGCGGCCGGCAGCAGCAGAAGCCGACGGTCAAGAACCCGCTCACCATGACGCTGACGCTCGACTACGATCCGACGAAGCCGTGGTATGCAGCCCTCATCGCGGCGGACCGCGCCCGGGTGCCGGTGGTGCTGCGCGCGATCCTCCCGAGCGGCGACACCATGTACTACTTGGCGTTCCCGTCGTTCAACGAAGTGCCCACCCAGACCGTGAACCAGAACATGCAGAACGTCGCCACGTTCTCGCTGATCAACGCTCCGGCGCGCTTCGCGGCGGTGGCCTGATGTTCGAGGTCAAAGCACCCGCAACCATCCCGGCTACCATCACGGTGACCGGGCAGGGCCGCGAGCAGAAGCTCGTGCTCGTCTACAAGACGAAGACTCGCGACGAGTACCAGGCGCTGCTGGAGAAGCTGCGTGAGGGGAAGGTAGCGATGGTCGACGTTCTGCTCGAGCTGGTCGATTCGTGGGAGGCAGATATCCCGCTTGACCGCGAGGGCATCCTGACCCTGCAGCAACAGCAGCCCATGTGCGACTACGCCATCCTCCTGGGATACGGCGACGCACATACGGTATCCCGCAAGGGAAACTGATCGAGGCGACCCGGGCGCTTTACTGGAAGCGCCCGGGAGCCGCCCAGATGGCCGCCATCGGAACCACCGAGGCGGACTACGAGCGGCCGGAGGTAGATCTCTGGCCGGAAAACTGGCCGGTTGTAAGGCTGTTCACCCAGGTGACCACCCAATGGAGGGTGGGCATGAACGGCCCAACCGGGCTCGACTACAACATCGTGTTTCACGAACTCGACCGCACCGGAGTCGCCGGTGATGCGTACGACGACATGATGGCCGCCCTTCGCGTCATCGAATCCACGGCCCTCGAAGAAATCCATAAGGCGAACACATGACCGGCGAGACGGAAGGAGGCAGCGCACTTCTCGGTGCCGCGCGTGTCGACGTCATCGTCAACACGGATTCGTGGGACGCAGCTATTCAGCGTGGAGAGACCCGTCTCACGCAGATGACTCAGGCCGCTCAGGACGAGTATGCCAAGCTAAACACTGCCGAGAAACGTCGCGTCGACACGCTGCTCAAGCAGGCCGACACCATCGGCTACACGCGAGAGCAGCAGATCCTTTACAACGCTGCTCTGAAGGGCGTTCCGGCGTCCATTCTCGACGAGCTCAAGGGCAAGCTTGCGGGTGCTGCCGCTGAGACACGGAACGCCACGCGTGACGCCGAGGCGCTCGGCAGCGCGCTAAAGTCCGCGTCGTTCAACGATACGCAGTTGTTCAAGGCGAATCAGGCCCTTGCCGACTTCAAGAGCAAGGCTGACGCTGCGCGGCAGGCTCAGGTCGCACTGGCAGCCTCAGCGGAGGATTCCGCTCGCCGAACGGCCGACGCACAACTCAAGGCCTCGTCGTTCAGCCCGACACAGACGTTCCGGGCCAACCAGGGCCTGACGGAGTACAAGGCTCAGCTCGACCAGGCGCGCGTCGCTCAGGACGCCCTCGGCAATTCCGAGGCTGCTGAATCCGCACGCATCAGTGACATGGTCCGCGCCTCGCTGGCGAGGGTTGACGCCGAAAGCAAGGTCATCGCCTCTCAGATGCGGTCGGTGGAGATGACGGACGCCCAGCGGGAAGCCGTCGAGCGGATCAAGTCGTCCCAGACCACGCAGGCGCAGATCAGCGAGCGCGGACAGCGTCAGCTCGACGCCGAGGCGCGTTCCCGTCAGCAGGCTACGGCGGCCACACAAAACGAATCCGCCGAGCTTCGCAAGCTCCTGGGCCAGATCGACCCGACGACGGCGGCCTACGAGCGCCTGGATGCCATCGAAGCTCAGCTACGCGCACACCGTAAGGCTGGAACGATCAGCCAGGACGACTACGAAGGCTACGCTGCCAAGATCGACAAGGCCCGTAACGCTGTGGGCGGTGCCGACGAGGCGCTTTCGCACTTCTCGCTGACCTCGGGCATTGCCCGTCGCGAGATTGGCGTGTTGATCGGCGAACTGGCTCGAGGGGACTTCAACAACTTCCAAGGTTCGTTGATCTCCCTGGCGAACAACACTGGCCTGCTGTCGACACTGCTGTCGCCGGTAGCGATTGGCACCGCAGCCTTTGCTGCGAGCCTGGCCGCGGTGGCCATCGCAGCCGCCGATGCGTACAACGAGGAACAGCGGGTTAACGAGGCGATCGCGGCCTCGGGCAATTTCGCGGGTGTCACCACCGGCAGCTTCGAGAAGCTGGCCAGCGGCATCAGCACGTCGAACGGTCACCTCAGCGAGGCCCGCGACATCCTCGCCGGTTTGGTTACGTCTGGGCGCGTCAGTGCCGACGCGCTGGAGTCGGTCGGCCAGGCTGGCTACGACATTGCCATCCTGACCAAGAAGGGCGCGGACGAGGCGACGCAGGCGGCCCTGCAGATGTTCGACGGCACCGTTGCCGGTGCGCTTAAGGCGAACGATCAGTACCACTTCCTCTCGGAAGCGACCTACGAGCAGATCAAGGCGCTCGAGGAGGAGGGGCGGCAGCAGGACATCGTGCGCGTCACGGCAGAAGCGTTCCATGACTCGGTCGCGCCGCGCATCCAGACCATGACCGATCAGGTTTACGGCCTGGCGAAGGCGTGGGAGGAGGCCAAGCGCGGCACTGCCGACTGGTACGAAACCTTCAAGAATGGCGCCTCGATCCTACTTGGCACGGCGTCGATCGATACCCAGATTGCGGAGCTTCAGGGCAGGCAGGAGGCGGCCCAGAATCGCCAGTACAGCACCATTGGCAAGCTGCGGAACCTCTTCGTCGGATCCAGCATCGTCGACAAAGCGGATAGCTCGTTCGAGTCGTTCAGCCCAGAGGATCAGAAGAAGCTCGCGGACCTGACCGCCCAGCGGGACAAGATCGTCGCCGATGCCGAGGCGCAGTCCCGCCAATCGGCGGATTCTGCCGCCTCGATCTCGGCCGACCAGCGCATCGACCGGATGTCGGACCAGGTCGACAAGGCCCACCAGCTTGCGGCGGCGATCAAGTCGCTGAACGCCGATTTCGACACCCTTTGGGCGAAGTCGAGTGACAACAAGCGCCTGGACGGCGTACAGCGCATCGTCAATCAGGACGGGTCGGCCAGCTTTGCCGGCGGGCAGTACGACAAGCTCAAAGCTGACCTTGAGAAGAAGTACGCCGACAACTCTGCCTCGAAGCTGGGCGATGCCCAGTCGGGCGCGCAGCTTGCCGCCTTCAAGGCGTCGTTGAGCCAGTACACCGATGCGTACAGCAACGCCCAGCGCGAGCTGGATGCACAACGAAAAGCGGGGTCGATCAGCGAAGCCGCTTATTACGAGCAGTCGCGCGCTGAGGTGTGGAAGACGGAGCAGGCGCAGGTCGACGCCCTGCAGGGCGAGATCGCCGTGCTTCAGGCCCGGAAGGTGTCAGGTTCTGAAGCCGCTCGCAATGCTGCGCAAATCGCCGAACTGCAGGATCAGCTCAGCAAGGCGGAGCAGACGGCAATCTCGAAGACCAACGTGCTCACCGAGCAGGAGGCCGGCGCGAAGGCAAAGGCAACGGCCGCGATCAACGCCTATATCCAAGCGCTGGGTCAGCAGACCGCTGCCCGCCAGGCCGAGATCGACCTGCAGGTGCTGGCTGTCAGCATGGGCGACAAGGAGTTCGCGCAGCTATCACGCCTCAACAAGATCAGGCAGGACGCCGCCGACCAGCAGGTGAAGCTCACCAAGCAGTTGAACACGGTGGGCGATGGCGGTATCGATCAGGCGACATACGACGCCAAAACGGAAGAACTGAAGAAGGCCACTGACGCCCGCGTAAAGGCCGAACTCGATGGCCAGGCCCGTATCGATGCCGCGCAAGCCGACTGGAAGAACGGCGCGTTGCGTGCCATGGCTCAGATCAACGATCAGGCCAACGACACGGCGGGTTCGTTCGGGTCGTTCGTCCAGTCCACGTACGGCAGCCTGTCGGACTTCATGGTCAACGCGGCTACGACCGGCAAGGCGAGCATCAAGGATCTGGTGTCGTCGATCCTGAAAGAAGTCGCGCGGCTTGAGGCCAACAAAGCGGCGGCGTCGCTCATCAGCCTTGGCGTCAACTATCTGACCGGAGGTAGCGGTGGGTACGGCGGCACGGGTGGGAGCGGCGGCGTTGACTACAACTCGTCCGGCTTCGTTTCGCACGTGTATGCGAAGGGCGGCGTCGTCGATGGCGCGGCATTGTCGAGCTAT
>NZ_JBYRFX010000945.1:0-4810 GCF_057815775.1 Inquilinus sp. | reverse complement strand
ATGGTTTCAGATGGCCTCGGGGCTCAGCGATCGCGTGGGTCGAGGGCGTCGCGCAGCCCGTCGCCGATGAAGTTGAGGCAGAACAGGGTGACGGCCAGGAACACGGCCGGGAACACCAGCATCCACCAGGCGATGGTCATGCTGCGGGCGCCTTCGGAGATCAGCACGCCCCAGCTGGTCATCGGCTCCTGCACGCCGAGGCCGAGGAAGGACAGGAAGCTTTCCAGCAGGATCACCTGCGGCACGGTCAGGGTCATGTAGACGATGACTGGGCCGAGCGTGTTGGGGATGACGTGCTTGCGGATGATGCCCCAGTTCGACACGCCGCAGGCATGCGCCGCCTCGATGTATTCCTTGCGCTTGATCGACAGGGTCTGGCCGCGGACGATGCGCGCCATGTCCAGCCAGTTGACCGCGCCGATGGCGACGAAGATCAGCAGGATGTTCCGGCCGAAGAACACCATCAGCAGGATCACGAAGAACATGAAGGGCAGGGAATACAGCACGTCGACCAGCCGCATCATCATGCTGTCGACCCGGCCGCCCAGGAAGCCGGAGGTGGCGCCGTAGGTCACGCCGATGATCAGGCTGACCAGGGTGCCGACGACGCCGACCATCAGCGAGATCTGGCCGCCATAGAGGGTGCGGACCAGCAGGTCGCGGCCGTTGGCCTCGGTGCCGAAATAATGCGCGCCCGGGGTGTCGGGCAATGCCTGGAAGGTCGGCGCCGTGGTGAAGGAGGTGTAGTCGACGTCGTCCAGCCCCCAGGGCAGCAGATGCGGCCCGAGCACGCAGGCGATCGCGATCACGATCAGCACCGCGAGGCTGATGATGGCGGCCTTGTTGGTGCGCAGGCGCCGCCAGGCGTCCTGCCACAGGCTGCGGCCCTTGATTGGCGTGGTGGCCGGGGGAAGGGTTCCGATGGTGGCGTCGGTCACGGCCGTGTCCTCAATCGTAGCGCACGCGCGGGTCGAGTGCGCCGTACAGCAGATCGACCAGCAGGTTGAACAGGATGATCAGGACGGCGAAGAAGATCACCGTCCCCATCACCAGCGTGTAGTCGCGGTTCAGCGCGCCCTGGATGAAGTAGCGGCCGATGCCGGGGATGCCGAAGATCTGCTCGATCACGATCGAGCCGGTGATGATGCCGGCCGTGGCGGGACCGAGATAGGAGACCACGGGCAGCAGCCCGGCCTTCAGCGTGTGCCGCATGATGGTGATCCGCTCCGGCAGGCCCTTGGCCC
Organism: Inquilinus sp.; assembly: GCF_057815775.1. Taxonomy (NCBI): domain Bacteria; kingdom Pseudomonadati; phylum Pseudomonadota; class Alphaproteobacteria; order Rhodospirillales; family Rhodospirillaceae; genus Inquilinus; species Inquilinus sp. Next base: position 3,566 of record NZ_JBYRFX010000945.1, on the reverse strand, counting down.
GGGCGGTGCGGACGAAGTTCGACCGCAGCACCTCGATCATGCTGGCCCGGGTCAGCCGGGCGATATAGGCGGTCGGCGGCAGCGCCAGCGCCACGATCGGCAGGATGAAGGAGGTCCAGCCGGCGGTGATGCCGCCCGCGGGCAGGATCCGCCAGGTCACGGCGAGCAGCAGGACCAGCAGCGGGGCGACGACGAAATTCGGTATGGTGATGCCGATCATGGCGATCGCCATGGTGCCGTAATCACCGGGCGTGTTCTGCTTCAGGGCCGCGATGGTGCCGAACAGGATGCCGAAGAAGCTGGCGATCACCACCGCGATCAGGCCGATCTGCAGCGAATACGGGAAGCCCTGGCGCAGCAGCTCGTTCACCGAGTAGTCGCGCATCCGGAACGACGGGCCGAAATCGCCCTGCAGGACATTGCCCATGTAGCGGCCGAACTGCATGTAGAGCGGCTCGTCCAGATGGTACGCCTTTTCCAGGTTGCGCTTGATCTCGATCGGCAGCGGCTTGTCGCTGGCGAAGGGGCCGCCCGGCGCCAGGCGGATCATGAAGAACGCGATCGCGATGATCGCCAGGATGGTCGGGATCGCGCCCAGGATGCGGCGCACGGCATAGCTCAGCATGGCATCAGATCCTCGCCCGGCGGGGGATGTCGGACGTATCCCGGGGGCCGAAAAGGTCGATGCCCGCCCTCCGGCGGGTCCGGTGGGCGGGCATCGTCACAGACTCATCCTCAGCGCTGGACGGACAGCCAGCGCGCCAGGTGGTAATCCGACACGTTGTCGACCCAGCCCTTCAGGGCGGGGGAGACGGCGTGGTGGGTGGTGTAGAAGTACAGCGGCAGCACCGGCAGGTCGGCGATCATCACCTTTTCCGCCTGCTGCATCAGCTCACCGCGCTTCGTCGCATCGGTGGCCTTGGCGGCCTGCGTCATCAGGTCGTCGAACTTCGGATTGGAGTAGCCCGAGGTGCTCTGCTCGCCGACATCGCCGAGTTCGAGCTGCAGGAAGCCATAGGCGTCGTTGTAGTCGCCGATCCAGCCATGGCGCGCGATGTCAGGGAATTCCTTCTTGTCGCGGGTGTCCTGGAAGGTGCCCCACTCCTGGTTCACCAGGCTGACGTCGATGCCCAGCTTCTGCTTCCACATGGCGGCGATGAACACGGCCACCTTCTTGTGGTTCTCGCTGGTGTTGTAGGTCAGTTCCAGCTTCAGCGGCTTGTCCGGGCCGTAGCCGGCCTTGGCGTAAAGCTCCTTGGCCTTGGCGTCGCGCTCGGCCTGGGTCAGCTTGGAGACATCCGCATCCCAGCCCGGGAAGTTGAGTGTGCCCTTCGGCACGAAGGTGTAGGCCGGGATCTGGTCGCCCTGGGTGACATTCTTGATCAGCGAGTCACGGTCGACCGCGAGCGACAGGGCCTCGCGCAGCTCCGGGCTGCTCTTCCACGGCTCATGCGTCAGGTTGTAGGCGTAGAAGTAGACACCGAGATAAGGGGCGATGTGGATCTGGTCCGGCATCTCCTTCTTCAGGCTCGGGATCTGCTGGCTCGGCAGCTCATAGGTCATGTCGAGCTCGCCGGCTTTGAAGCGCTGCAGCTCGGCGTCGATGTCCTCGGTGGGGTAGACCATCACCGTGTCGATCTTGACGTTGTCCGCATCATGGAAGTGCGGGTTCTTCGTCAGCTTGATGTAGCCCTGCGGCACGGCCTCGGTCAGCTGGTAGGCGCCGTTCGAGACCAGGTTGCCGGCCTTGATGAAATCGTCGCCGAACTTGTCGTAGTTGGCCTTGCTGATGGCATAGGTCGACTGATGCACCAGGGACGACAGGAAGTAGGGCGTCGGGGCAACCAGCTTCACTTCCAGCGTGTGGTCGTCGACCGCCTTCACGCCGACCTGGTCCAGCGAGCCCTTGCCGAGCCGGGCATCCTTGGCGCCGACGACCTGGTCCAGGAAGTAGGCGTAGTCGGCAGCGGTCTTCGGGTCGATCAGGCGATGCCAGGAGAACACGAAGTCGGCGGCGGTCACCGGGGTGCCGTCCGACCACTGCTCATTCTGGCGCAGCTTGAAGGTGTAGGTCAGGCCATCGTCCGAAATCGTCCAGCTTTCGGCCGCGCCCGGCGACGGCTCGCCCTTGGCGTCTGGCGTCAGCAGGCCTTCGAACAGATCCATGGCGATGTTCGATTCCGGCACGCCTGACAGTTTGTGCGGGTCGAGCGTCAGTGGCTCGGCGCCGTTGCCCTTGTTGAATACAGTCTCGGCCATCGCGGCACTCGAGACGCCACCCATCAGGGCAGCGGCGAGCAGCCCGCGCGCCAGGATCTTGGTGAAGCTGTGCATGTGTTCGCCCCTACTGTTTCCGGTATTCATCCCGGTCACTGGTTTGTTTGCATCAAACACGTCGCATTCAGACGCGCATTTCCGTCCGTCTCCCACCAGCGAGGAGTGATGGCGGACGGTATCGTCTCGACCGCTCTTCGGCAATCGAATTCGCGGGTCTGCTATGATTCCGGAGCGGGTTTCACGCCTTGCAAAAGTCGCAAAAAGGAAAGTGTCGAATCAGGCCTTCAGTTGTTCTTTAAGTTCTTCTTGGGCTCACTTGGGGCGTGATTCCGAAACCGGCCGGGTGACAAATCGTAGCGCGAGCAGCAGCGCCAGCAGGATGAGCGCCCCGGCCTGATGCATCGCCCCCAGCCCGACCGGCACCTGGGTCAGCAGTGTGGAGATGCCCAGGCCGACCTGGACCAGCACCATCAGGCCGACCAGATGGCCCCAGCCGACCGCCGGCGTGCGGCTGCAGCGGATGGCCAGGGACAGCACGACCAGGGCGGTGCTGATCGCCAGCCAGCGATGGGTGAACTGCACCAGGGCGGTGTTGTCGAACAGGTTCAGCCAGCCGGGGATGATGCTGAACGCCTCGGGCGGCAGGAAGCGGCCGTCCATCAGCGGGAAGGTGTTGTAGACCTCCCCGGCGCGCAGCCCGGCGACGAAGGCGCCCCAGCACATGGTGACGGCGACAAAGCCGATGGCGATGGCGGCGTGGCGGCGCAGCGACGCCGCCTTCGGGAAGCTGCCCAGCCGCGGCAGCACCAGCCCGTAGGCGGCCCACAGGATCAGGGCGTACAGCAGCACGGCGAGGCCGAGATGCGCGGCCAGCAGGTAGTGGCTGACCGAAGGCCGCTCGTTCAGCCCGCTCTGCACCATGACCCAGCCCAGCACGCCCTGCAGCCCGCCGACCACCAGCAGGCCGAACAGGCGCAGGCCCAGGCTCCAGCCCAGCGCCCGGCGATAAGCGAACCAGGCCAGGCCGGCGGCGAAGACCAGGCCGCTCAGCCGGTCCCAGGCCCGATGCAGCCATTCCCAGAAGAAGATCGCTTTGAAGGCGTCCAGCGACATGCCGGTGTTCATGTAGTGGTATTGCGGCGTTGCCTTGTAGGCGGTGAAGGCGTCGGCCCAGGCCTGGTCGGACAGCGGCGGCACCATGCCGGTGATCGGCGCCCATTCGACGATCGACAGGCCGATTTCGGTCAGCCGGGTGATGGCGCCGATCACCGCCGCGGCGAACACCATCG
>NZ_JBYRFX010000944.1:0-5406 GCF_057815775.1 Inquilinus sp. | reverse complement strand
CCCGATGGAGCTGTCGACCTATTTCCGCATCAACGCGCGCAACACCGGGCAGTTCGAGCGGACGCTGATCATCGTCGAGGACGGCGGGTCCGTCTCCTATCTGGAGGGCTGCACGGCGCCGCAGCGCGACGAGAACCAGTTGCATGCGGCGGTGGTGGAGCTGGTGGCGATGGATGACGCCACGATCAAATACAGCACGGTGCAGAACTGGTTTCCCGGCGACGAGAACGGGGTGGGCGGCATCTACAACTTCGTCACCAAGCGCGGCGCCTGCCGCGGGGCGCGCAGCAAGATCAGCTGGACGCAGGTGGAGACCGGGTCGGCGATCACCTGGAAATACCCGTCCTGCATCCTGCAGGGCGACGACAGCGTGGGTGAGTTCTACTCGGTGGCGGTGACCACCAATCACCAGCAGGCCGATACCGGCACCAAGATGATCCATATCGGGAAGAACACGACCTCCCGGATCATCTCCAAGGGCATCTCGGCCGGCAAGTCGGACAACACCTATCGCGGCCTGGTGCGGATCCTGCCGGGCGCCGAGGGCGCGCGCAATTTCACCCAGTGCGACAGCCTGCTGATCGGCGACAAGTGCGGCGCCCACACCGTGCCGTATATCGAAAGCCGCAACCCGACGGCGCAGGTCGAGCATGAGGCGACGACCAGCAAGGTCAGCGACGACGTGCTGTTCTACTGCCGCCAGCGCGGCATCGGCACGGAAGAGGCGCTGGGCCTGATCGTCAACGGCTTCTGCCGCGAGGTGCTGCAGGCGCTGCCGATGGAATTCGCGGTCGAGGCACAGAAGCTGGTCGGGATCAGCCTGGAAGGTTCGGTCGGCTGAGGCCGATCGGTTGAGGATCCGCCGCGTCGGCGGCGGATCAGAGGAACGGCCGCGGCGAAGCGGCGAGGGAACGCGGAATGCTCGAGATCAAGGACCTGCAGGTCGCCGTCGATGGCAAGGAGATCCTCAAGGGGGTCTCGCTCACGGTGAACAAGGGTGAAATCCACGCCATCATGGGGCCGAACGGGTCCGGCAAGTCGACGCTTAGCTACGTCATCGCCGGGCGCGACGGCTATGAGGTCACCGGCGGGTCGATCACCTTCCAGGGCCAGGATTTGCTGGCGATGGAGCCGGAAGAGCGGTCGCGCGCGGGCGTGTTCCTGGCGCTCCAGTATCCGCTCGAAGTCGCCGGTGTCGGCACCGTCACCTTCCTGCGCACCGCCTACAACGCCCACCGCAAGCATCGCGGCGAGGCCGATCTGGACCCGATGCAGTTCACCAAGCTGCTGCGCGAAAAGGCCAAGGGCCTCGGCATCGAGACCGACATGCTGAAGCGGTCGGTCAATGTCGGCTTCTCCGGCGGCGAGAAGAAGCGCAACGAGGCGCTGCAGATGGCGCTGCTGGAGCCGACGCTCGCGGTGCTTGACGAGACCGACAGCGGCCTCGACATCGACGCGCTCAAGGTGGTGGCCGAAAGCGTGAACCGGCTGCGCTCGCCGGACCGGGCCGCGCTGGTCATCACCCACTACCAGCGGCTGCTTAGCCACATCATCCCCGACCGGGTCCATGTCCTGGCCGATGGCCGGATCGTGCGGTCCGGCGGCAAGGAGCTGGCGCTGGAGCTCGAAGAAAAGGGCTATGCCGGCGACATCTCTGCCAGCACCGGCACGGCGGCCGCGTGAGGCCGTCATGACCGAACGGACCACGACGCCCCCTGTCGTCGCCGCCCAGCGCGAGCGCTTTGCCGCCCGCCGGGCCGGCCTGCCGGGGGTTGGCCGCAGCGCCATCGACCGCCGGCGCGAGGCGGGGATGACCCGCTTCGAAAGCCTCGGCCTGCCGACGCGCAAGCTGGAAGCCTGGAAATACACCGACCTGCGGCGGCTGGAGAAGTTCAGCTTCGACCGTGCCTCGGCCGATGCCGGCCAGTCGGGTATCGCCTTGCCCGCGGTGCTGCGCGAATTCGTGCCGGCGCAGGGCCCGTCGATGGTGTTCGTCAACGGCCGGCTGCGGCATGACCTGTCGCATCTCGCCGACCTGCCGCAGGGCCTGCGTCTCGGCGGCTATGCCGCGGCGCTGGAGGAGGGCGACGCGGATGTCGAATCCCGCTTCGCCGCCACCGCGGCTTCGGCATCGATGGTCGAGCTGAACACCGCCCTGGTTGAGGATGGCGCGGTGCTGCGCATCGCGGCCAATGCCGTGATCGAGGCGCCGATCCGCCTCGTCTTCCTGACCGCACCCGGCGAGGAGCCGGTGGCGAGCCACCCGCGGATCCTGATCCTGGCCGGTGCCAACAGCCAGGCCACGGTGATCGAATCCTATCATGGCACCGACGGTGCGGCGTATTTCACCAATGCGGTGGGCGATGCCGAGATCGGCGACGGCGCCCGGCTGCGCCACTATCGGCGGCAGAGCGAGGGGCTGCAGGCGGTCCATCTCATCAATGGCAGCGTCCGCATCGGCCGCGACGCCACCTATGACAGCTTCACCCTCAGCCTCGGCTCCGACCTGGCGCGGACCGAGGTGACGGCGACCTTCACCGGTCCCGGCGGCAACGGCCACGTCACCGGCGCCTATCTGGCCGATGGCAACCGCCATATCGACACCACCACGCTGATCGACCACGCCGTGCCGGATTGCCGGTCGCGCGAAGTGTTCAAGGGCGTGCTGGACGACAAGGGCCGCGGCGTCTTCCAGGGCAAGATCATTGTCCGGCGCGACGCTCAGCGGACCGACGGCTATCAGCTGAACCGGGCCCTGATGCTGTCGCGCACCGCCGAGATCGACAGCAAGCCGGAGCTGGAGATCTATGCCGACGACGTCAAGTGCAGCCACGGCGCCACGGTCGGCGAGATCGACTCCGCGGCGCTGTTCTACCTGCGCAGCCGCGGCATCGGTGAACGCGCGGCGCGGGCCATGCTGGTCGAGGCGTTCCTGCGCGACGCGCTGGAGGAGATCGCCGACGAGGCGATCCGCGACGAATTCGGCGCTGCGGTCGAGCTCTGGCTCGCTGGTCGGCATCAGGAGGGTTAGGTCCGATGGACACGCGGCTCCACACGAGCGGCATCAATGCCTATGACGTCAACGCGATCCGGGCGGATTTCCCGATCCTGTCGCGCACCGTCTACGGCAAGCCGCTGGTCTATCTCGACAACGCCGCCTCGGCGCAGAAGCCGCGCCAGGTGATCGAGGCCGAAAGCCGCGTCTACCGGGAAGAATACGCCAACGTCCATCGCGGCCTGCACTATCTCAGCGGTGCCGCGACCGATGCCTTCGAGGCGTCGCGCGAGGCGGTGAAGAGCTTCATCAACGCGCGCTCGATCAAGGAAGTCATCTACACCCGCGGCACCACCGAGGCGATCAACCTGGTCGCCCAGACCTGGGGCCGTGCCTTCCTCAAGGAAGGGGACGAGATCATCGTCTCGGTGCTGGAGCACCACTCCAACATCGTGCCCTGGCAGCTACTGGCGCAGGAGAAGGGACTGACCCTCCGCGTCGCCCCGATCGACGACGACGGCAACTTCCTGCTCGGCGAATTCGAGAAGCTCCTGTCGCCGAAGACCAAGCTGGTCGCGCTCACCTACATGTCGAACGCGCTGGGCACCATCGTCCCGATCAAGGCGGTGATCGACCGGGCGCATGCGGTCGGCGCCAAGGTGCTGGTCGACGCCGCCCAGGCGATCACCCACATGCCGATCGACGTCCAGGCACTGGATTGCGATTTCCTGGCCTTCTCCGGCCACAAGCTGTACGGCCCGACCGGCATCGGCATCCTCTACGGCCGCGAGGAATTGCTGGAGGCGATGCCGCCCTGGCAGGGCGGCGGCGAGATGATCCGCACCGTCAGCTTCTCCGGCACCACCTTTGCCGAGCTGCCGGCGAAGTTCGAGGCCGGTACCCCGGCCATCGCCCAGGCGATCGCGCTGAAGGCGGCGATCGACTACGTCACCGGCCTGGGCCTCGACACCATCGCGGCGCATGAGCGCGAGTTGCTGGACTACGGCGTCGAACGCCTGTCGCATGTGCCGGGGCTGACCATCGTCGGCCGGGCGCAGGAGCGGGCCTCGATCATCTCCTTCGCGATGGATTGCGCCCATCCGCACGACATCGGCACGGTGATCGACCAGGCCGGCGTCGCGGTCCGGGCCGGCCATCACTGCGCCCAGCCGCTGATGGAACGCCTGCACCTGCCGGCGACGGCGCGGGCCTCTTTCGCCCTGTACAACACCAAGGCCGAGATCGACGTGATGGCCGAGGCGCTGGACAAGGTGGTCAAGATGTTCGCGAGATGACCATGCCGCTATCGCCCGAAGAGTTGGAGGAGAACTTCTCCCTCCTCGACGATTGGGAGGAGCGCTACGCCTACATCATCAGCCTGGGCGATGCGCTGCCGCCGTTCCCGGACGCCGAGCGGGTCGAGGCGAACAAGGTGCATGGCTGCCAGAGCCAGGTCTGGCTGGTAGCCCGGCCGGAAGACCAGGCGCCCGACCGCATCGTGTTCCAGGGCGATAGCGACGCCCGCATCGTCAAGGGCCTGATCGCCATCGTCATCGCCGTGTTCTCCGGCCGACGGCCGGAAGAGGTGGCGGCGATGGATCTGCGCGGGCTGTTCAACCGGCTCGGCCTCGACACCCATCTGACCAGCGGGCGCCGCAACGGCCTGGCCTCGATGGTCGAACGGATCAAGGAGATCGCACGGCGTGTCATCGCCGCGCGGGAGGCGACATCATGAGCAATTTCCCCGACGACGGCCTCGGCTTGCACGACTTCATGCGTGCCGGCACGCTGGATATGCCGGAGCCGGACTGGATCCATGTCCGCACGCCGATGTCGAAGGTGACCTACCCGCTCGACGTCGAAGCCACGCGTTCGGCTGTCATGGACAACCTGACCCTGGTTTTCGACCCGGAGCTGCCGGTCAACATCGTCGAGCTCGGGCTGATCTACCGGGTCGAGGTCGCGCCGGATGGCAAGGTCGCGATCGACATGACCCTGACCGCGCCGAACTGCCCGGTCGCCGGCACGATGCCGATCCTGGTGGAGCGGGGGGCCTTGTCGGTTCCCGGCGTCACCGAGGCCAAGGTGACCCTGACCTGGAGTCCGCCCTGGTCGATGGAGCTGGCCAGCGAGGATGCCCGGTTGGCGCTGGGCTTTTGACGAAACCGGCCGGTTTGGCCGAGACGACCTGCATTGCAGCCGCAGACCGTTGAATCCTTTCTGCAATCGGCCCATCTTGTGGGTCGAGGACACGAGGTGATCTGATGCGCGCCCTGCCACCGCCGATCTCCCTGACCGACCGCGCCGCCGACCGCGTGCGCGAGTTGATCGCGAAGTCGACCAAGCCGATCCTGGGCCTGCGCGTCGGGTCAAAGCCCGCGGCTGCTCCGGCCTCAGCTACTTCATGGAAT
>NZ_JBYRFX010000943.1:0-29731 GCF_057815775.1 Inquilinus sp. | reverse complement strand
CGGCACCCCGGCCAGGTTGATGCCGCCCGGCTGGGCCAGCCGGTTCTCCTGGTACATGTTGCGCAGATAGAAGCTGTGCATCGCCGCCGGCATCCGGGTCGTGTCGCTGTTCCAGTACAGCAGGTCGAACGGGAAGGGGGCGCGGCCCAGCAGGTAGTTGTTGACGACGAAGGACCAGATCAGGTCGTTGGCGCGCAGCAGGTTGAAGGTCGACGCCATCGCCCCGCCTTCGAGATAGCCCTTGCCGGCCATCCGCTCCTCCAGCGACTGCAGCTGCTCCTCATCGACGAAGATGCCCAGCTCGCCGGGGTCGGTGAAGTCGGTCAGGGTGGTCAGGTAGGTGGCGCTCCTGATCCGGTCGTCACCCTTGGCCGTCATCCAGGCCAGGGTGCTGGCCAGCAGCGTGCCGCCCAGGCAATAGCCGACCGCGTTGACCTCGCGCTCGCCGGTCGCCTGCTCGATCGCGCCCAGCGCGGCCAGCGGCCCCTCCAGCATGTAGTCGGCGAAGCTCTTGGCCGCCAGCCGGCCATCGGGGTTGACCCAGGAGATGACGAAGACGGTGTGGCCCTGCTCGACCGCCCAGCGGATCAGGCTGTTCTGCGGCTTGAGGTCGAGGATGTAGAACTTGTTGATCCAGGGCGGGACGATGAGGAGGGGGCGCCGCGCCACCATCTCGGTCGCGGGGTCGTACTGGATCAGCTGCATCAGCTCGGTCTCGAACACCACCTTGCCGGGGGTGACGGCGATGTTGCGGCCGATTTCGAAGGCGTCGCGGTCGGTCATGCTGATCGCCAGCTCGCCATGGCCACGCTCCAGGTCGGCCAGCATGTTCTCCAGGCCCTTGACCAGGTTCTCGCCGCGGGATTCCAAGGTGCTGCGCAGCACCTCCGGATTGGTCGCGACGAAGTTGGACGGCGCCATCGCGTCGATGAACTGGCGGGTGTAGAAATCGACCTTCTTCGCCGCCTTGGCGTCCAGCCCCTCGACCTCGCGCACCGACCCCTGCAGCCAGCGCGCGGTCAGCAGGTAGGATTGCTTGATGAAGTCGAACACGGCGACCTCGCTCCAGGCCGGGTCCTTGAACCGCTTGTCGCCCTTTTCCGCCGTGACCACCGGCTCAGCCTCCTGGCCCAGCAGGCGCTGGGTGGTGCGGCCCCACAGCTGGGCATAGTCCTGCCACAGCGACATCTGGGTCTGCAGCAGCCGGGTCGGGTCGCTCATCATCCGCTTGGTCATCGCCAGGAAGGCCGAGCCGATGTTCAGCGGGTCGAGATCCTGCGTCTCGGTGCCGCGCTGCTTCTCCAGGAAGGCGTTGACCAGCCGGTGCTGCGATCGGCGATCTCCATCATGCGGCGGGCCAGCTCCGCCGGATCCGTCGTCGGGGTGGCGGCGGCGAAATCGGTTTTCGCTTGGCCGGGCTTGGGCTGGTCGGATCCGGCGCGGGGGCGTTCGGTCATGGGCTGGCGTCCCTTGTTCGGCCGCGGCGCCGCCCGTTGCGGTCTTTCGAGCATGGAACGCCGCTTATCCGCCACTTTGCACGGCCATTCTCTTTCCAGTCCACCCTTTCAACGAAGTGTGCTAGGCACGTGCCCATGCGTCGCACCGGCTCTCTCCCGCTCCTCTCCGCCCGCCCCGGCCGCCAGGCCCATGGCGTGATCGCCGCCACTATGCTCGGCCTCGCTTTGGCCGGCTGTGGCGGGGGTCTCTTCGACGGCACGCCCTATACGGGCGACGTCCAACCCACCGTGCCGAAGGCCCAGACGGCCGAGGTCGCGCCGCTCGGACCGGCCGAACCGCCGCCCGTGCCCAGCGTCGGCGGTCCCCTGGGGACGGCGCAGTCCGGGCCAGCCAAGACCTATGCGATCCCGGCCCTGGAGGCGACCGACGCCGACCGCGCCGCCATGCAGCAGGCTCGGGCCCAGCAGCAGCAGGCGATGCAGGGGCAGCGCCAGGCCCAGCTCAACGCCCAGCGCCAGGCCGCCTTCCAGGCGCAGCAGCAGGCGGCACAGCAGCAGGCCGCGGCCCAGCCGCAGCAGCAGCCGACCGGCACCGTGGCGCCGCTGAGCTTCGGCCAGCGCCGCAACACCGCCGCGCCGGCCGCGATGGAGGCGATGCCGCGCCCGGCCTCGCCGCAGACCTACCCGAATCTCGCCACCGTGCCGCAGAAGCCGGAAGACCTGCCGACACCGGAACAGCAGGCGGTGGTGCGCAACCAGCTCGAAGCCGACCGCGCCGCCTCCGGCGCGCCCGGCGCACTGAGCTTCGGCAACCGCGCCGCCGGCCAGGCGGCCGCGGCGCCGGCGGCCCCGGCGGCAGCGGAACCGAAGCCGGCCTTCAGCTTCGCCAACCGGGTCGTCGGCACGGTCAAGTTCGACGGCGGCAGCACCACCATGCCGGCCGCGGGCAACAGCACGGTCGAGCAGGTGGCGAAGACGGCGCAGAGCCCGAAGCTGCGCGTCGTCGGCTTCGGCGCCGGTGACGGCGCCGGCCAGGCCAAGGCGCGGGCCGAGGCGGTGGCGGCGGCACTGCGTGCGGCCGGTGTCGATCCGGCCCGGATCGTCACCGGTGGTTCGGCCGACACGCGGGCGAACATCACCGACGACCAGGCCGCCCGAGTCGAAATCTACCTCGCCCAGTAAGCCAAGCACCGGACGCCCCGACATGGGCGTCGGGGGGATACCGATGACCGATCAGGACTTCCACCGAATCAAGCGCCTGCCGCCCTATGTGTTCGCCGAGGTGAACGCGATGAAGGCGGCGGCGCGAGCGCGGGGCGAAGACATCATCGATCTCGGCATGGGCAACCCGGACGGGCCGCCGCCGAAGCATGTGATCGAGAAGCTGACCGAGGCGGCGCAGGCCGGGAATGCCGCGCGAGGTAGAATAGCCGTGGCTGCGCGGATTCTGCGCCGGGCCCAGGCTGCCTATTACCAGCGCCGCTTCGGCGTCGATCTCGACCCCGAGAGCGAGATCATCGTCACCATCGGGTCGAAGGAAGGCCTGGCCAATTTGGCCCAGGCCATCACCAGCCCGGGCGACATCATCCTGGTGCCGAACCCGAGCTACCCGATCCACATGTTCGGCTTCATCATCGCCGGCGCGTCGGTGCGATCGCTGCCGCTCACGCCGGGCGCCGATTTCATGGACGTGCTGGAGCGGGCGGTGCGGCACAGCGTGCCGAAGCCGACCGCGCTGGTGCTGAACTACCCGTCGAACCCGACGGCCGAGGTGGTCGACCTCGACTTCTACCGGCCGATCATCGAGTTTTGCCGCAAGCACGGCATCTGGGTGCTGTCCGACCTGGCCTATGCCGAGATCTATTTCGACACGGCGCCGCCGCCCTCGATCCTGGCGATCCCCGAGGCGCGCGAGATCGCGGTCGAGTTCACGTCACTGAGCAAGACGTATTCGATGGCCGGCTGGCGCGTCGGCTTCGCCGCCGGCAACAAGCGCCTGATCGGGGCGCTGGCGCGGGTGAAGTCCTATGTCGACTACGGCGCCTTCACCCCGCTGCAGGTGGCGGCGACGGCGGCGATCAACGGCCCGCAGGATTTCATCGACGAGATGCGGGCGCGCTACCGCCTGCGCCGCGACACCCTGGTCGAAGGGCTGCGCGCCGCCGGCTGGCCGGTGGAGAAGCCCGAGGCCAGCATGTTCGTCTGGGCGGCGATCCCCGAACCCTTCCTGAAGATGGGCTCGCTCGCCTTCTCCAAGCTGCTGCTGGAGGAGGCGGGGGTCGCGGTCGCGCCGGGCGTCGGCTTCGGCGAATACGGCGACGGCCATGTCCGAATCGCCCTGGTGGAGAACCACCAGCGCATCCGGCAGGCCTGCAAGAACATCAAGACCTTCCTGAGCCGGCGCCGGAACGACCCGGAACCGGCCAGTCTTCGGCCCGACACCGTGGGGCCAGACACCGTGGGACCCGACACCTTGCAGGCGGCATCGTGACTCCTGTTCTCCGGATCGGCATCGCCGGCCTCGGCACGGTCGGCGGCGGCGTGCTCCGCCTGCTGCAGACCCATGCGGATCTGCTGGCCCAGCGCAGCGGCCGGCGCATCGTCGTCGCCGCCGTCTCGGCCCGCGACCGGCACCGCGACCGCGGCGTCTCGCTCGACGGCGTGCGCTGGTATGACGACGCGGTGGCCCTGGCCGCCGACCCCGAGATCGATGTGGTGGTCGAGTTGATCGGCGGCTCCGACGGCATCGCCAAGGCGGTGTGCGAGACCGCGATCGCCCATGGCAAGCCTGTGGTGACCGGCAACAAGGCGCTGATCGCCATGCACGGCCCGGCCCTGGCCGCGGCGGCGGAGGAGGCAGGCGTCGCCCTGGCCTTCGAGGCGGCGGTGGCCGGCGGCATCCCGGCGATCAAGGGGCTGCGCGAAGGCTTGGCCGCCAACCGGATCGAGGCGGTGTTCGGCATCCTCAACGGCACCTGCAACTATATCCTGACCGAGATGCGGACCACGGGCCGCGAGTTCTCGGAGGTCCTGGCCGAGGCGCAGAAGCTCGGCTATGCCGAGGCCGATCCCAGCTTCGATGTCGACGGCGTCGACGCCGCGCACAAGCTGGCGGTGCTGGCGGCCCTGGCCTTCAACACCCCGGTCACCTTCGCCGATCTGCACATCGAGGGCATTCGCCAGATCTCGGCGCTCGACATCGCCTATGCCGAGGAGCTGGGGTTCCGCATCAAGCTGCTCGGCATCGCCCGGCGCACGGCCGAAGGGCTGTCGCTGCGGGTGCATCCCTGCATGGTGGCTGAGGCCTCGCCGATCGCCCATGTCGAAGGTGTGTTCAACGCCGTGGTGGCGCAGGGCGATTTCGTCGGCCAGGTGATGATGACCGGCCGCGGCGCCGGCGCCGGGCCGACCGCTTCGGCCGTGGTTGCCGACCTGGTCGACCTGTCCCGCGGCCTCAAGGTGCCGACCTTCGGCATCCCGGCCGCGCGGCTCGATACCCTGCCGGTGGTGGCGATGGATCATCGCCGCGGTGCCTATTACCTGCGCCTGATGGTGGTCGACCGGCCGGGCGTGATCGCCGATGTCGCCGCCGCCATGCGCGACCAGCAGATTTCGGTCGAAAGCCTTTTGCAGCGCGGCCGGTCGCCCGGCGATGCCGTGCCGCTGGTGATCATCACCCATGAGACGGATGAGGCGGCGATGAGCCGGCTGCTGGCGACGATCGGGTCGCTCGACGCCGTGCTGGAACCGCCGCACGTCATCCGCATTGAAGACCTGTGACCTTTCTCCGCCCCGGCCGTTCGCGGCCGGTGTCTCCATCTTGATGTATCGGCCCGCCGCTTCGGTGGCAGGGCCAGGGCCAAAAGGACCCGACAGACCATGAAACGGCCGGAAGCGAAGCCCCAGGCGATGGACCGCAACCTCGCGCTCGAAGTGGTGCGGGTGACCGAAGCCGCGGCGCTCTCCGCCTCGCGCCTGATGGGCCGCGGCGATGAGCGCCAGGCCGACCAGGCCGCGGTCGACGCGATGCGCCAGGCGCTGAACAGCCTCGCCATCGACGGCGAAGTGGTGATCGGCGAGGGTGAGCGCGACGAGGCGCCGATGCTCTATATCGGCGAGAAGGTCGGCACCGGCGAAGGGCCGGAGATCGACATCGCGCTCGACCCGCTGGAAGGCACCACCATCACCGCCAAGGGCGGGCCGAACGCGCTGGCCGTCATCGCCATGGCGAACAAGGGCGGCTTCCTGAAGGCCCCCGACGTCTACACGGACAAGATCGCCGTCGGCGGCGACCTGCCGAAGGACCTGATCGACATCGACTCGACCCCGGCCCAGAACCTCAAGGCGCTGGCCCTGGCCAAGCGGGTCGACGTCTCCGACCTCGTGGTCTGCGTGCTCGACCGGCCGCGGCACCAGGAGCTGATCGCCCGCATCCGCGAGGCCGGCGCCCGGATCATGCTGATCTCCGACGGCGACGTGTCCGGCGTGATCGCGACGGCCGAGGCCGGCACCGGCGTCGACCTGTATCTCGGCACCGGCGGTGCGCCCGAAGGCGTGCTGGCGGCCGCGGCGCTGCGCTGCATCGGCGGCCAGATGCAGGGCCGGCTGCTGTTCCGCAACGACGACGAGCGCGAGCGGGCGAAGCGCCAGGGCATCGAGGATTTCAGCCGCGTCTACGGGCTGATGGACCTGGCCGGCGGCGACGTGATGTTCGCGGCGACCGGCGTCACCGCGGGCCCGATGCTGCGCGGCGTGCGCCTGATCCCCGGCGGCGCCATCACCCATTCGATCATCATGCGGTCGAAGAGCGGCACGGTGCGGACCATCGAGGCGACGCACAATTTCCGCCGCAAGACCGGGTTCGAGTTCATCGGCGGGTGAGGCCGGCGGCCATGGCCGCGCCCGCTTCCGAATTCTCGGCGCCGGCCCTGTTCGGCGTCGAATCTTCGGTCAAGGGCGCGCGCTGGGTCGGCCGCGCCGTGGATGACCGGCTGGCGCTGGCGCTGTCGCAGCGCCACGCCCTGCCGGAAATCGTCGCCAGGGTGCTGGCCGCGCGCGGCGTCGGCCTGGACGACGCGACCGACTTCCTCAATCCGACATTGCGGGCGCTGCTGCCCGATCCCTCGGTGCTGCGCGACATGGATCGGGCCGCCGACCGCATCGCCCGGGCGGTGACCGCGGGCGAAGGCATCGCCATCTTCGGCGACTACGATGTCGACGGCGCCACCTCAACCGCGCTCCTGACCCGCTATCTCCGCGCCGTCGGGGTCGAACCGCAGATCCACATTCCCGACCGCATCGCCGAAGGCTATGGCCCCAACGCGCAGGCGCTGGAGAAGCTGCGCGCCGGCGGCGCGGCGCTGGTGGTGACGGTCGATTGCGGCACCACCGCCTTCGAGGCGCTGGAAGGCGCGATGGCCAGCGGCCTCGACATCGTCGTCATCGACCATCACACGGCGGAGCCGCGGCTGCCCAAGGTGGCGGCGGTGGTCAACCCGAACCGGCTGGACCAGGACCCTGGCCTGGGCCAGCTCGCCGCCTGCGGCGTCACCTTCCTGGCCCTGGTCGCCCTCAATCGTGCCCTGCGCCGCGCCGGAGTCTTTGCCGGACGGGCAGAACCCGACCTGATGGCGCTGCTCGACCTGGTCGCGCTCGGCACCATCTGCGACGTCGTTCCGCTGACGGGGCTGAATCGCGCCCTGGCCGATGTTGCGCGGGTGACCGAGACGGTCGACGCCTATCACGCCGGCTACCTGCTGGGCCCGCGGATCAATGCCGGCGGCCGGATCGGCCGGGCCGATCTCGGCGCCCGGCTGCTGGCCACCGACGACCGGGTGGAGGCAGAGCGGATCGCCGCCCTGCTCGACGAACACAATGTCGACCGCAAGACGGTCGAGGCCGAGGTGATGGCTGCGGCGATCATGCAGGCCGAGGCCGCAGTGGCGGGGCCGGTGATCCTGGTGTCGGGGGAGGGGTGGCACCCCGGCGTGGTCGGCATCGTCGCCGGCCGGCTGCGCGAACGCTATGGCCGCCCGTCCTGCGTGGTAGGCTTCGAAGGCGGCATCGGCAAGGCCTCCGGCCGCTCGGTGCCCGGGGTCGATCTCGGCGCCGCGGTCATCGCCGCGCGCCAGGCCGGGCTGCTGCTGTCCGGCGGCGGCCACCGCATGGCGGCGGGCTTCACGGTGCGGCAGGAATTGATCGCCGACCTGCAGGCCTTCCTGGCCAGCCATATCGACGGCCAGGGCAACGAACCGATCCTGCCGCTGGTCGAACTCGACGGCACGCTGGTGGTCGAGGCGGCGACGGTCGAGCTGGCCGAGACCCTGGCCAAGCTGGGCCCCTACGGCGCCGGCAATCCGGAGCCGCGCTTCGCCCTGCCGCGGGCACGGGTTGTAGCGCCGGCGGTGGTCGGCAGCGGCGGCCATGTCGCCTGCACCCTGGTCGGGCCGGATGGCGGGCGCCTGCGGGCGATCGCCTTTCGCTGCGCCGACCAGCCGCTGGGCCAGGCGCTGCTGCGCCGCGACGCGCTGCTGCATGTCGCCGGCACGCTGCGGCTCGATCGCTGGAACGGCAACCTGCGGGTTCAGCTGTTCATTGAAGATGTGGCACCGGTCTGGGCGGAAAGCGCTTGATTTCCGTCGCCGGTGCCGGTAGGTCTCTGCGCCGCGCCGACCCCTTCGTCTAGAGGCCTAGGACACCGCCCTTTCACGGCGGTAACACGGGTTCGAATCCCGTAGGGGTCACCATTCCGGAATGAAACTGGCACTCCAAGCGCCGCCGCTTTCGAGCTTCGATGAAGTCGACGCGCTGCGTCAGGGTGCGGAGATGATCGCGTCGGAATGCTTCATCTCCGTTCCGCAGTTTGCGCCGCGCCGCCTGGGCGAATCTCCGGAGCGTGTCCGGTGTCACCGAGGCGCCGACCCCCTTCGGCGAGGGAGGCCACTCGATGAGCGTCGGCCCGCGCCTGATCGCGGATCGCGGCAAGCTCCGCCACCCGGTCTTTCAACGCCGGATCGCTCGGGTCGCCGATGCCGTTCTCGATCGCCTGATGGAGCCGGTTCAGCTTCGCCTCGGCCTCCGTGGCGTGCTTGCGAAGCTCGGTGGCATGTCCCCGTTCGCGAGCGCCGGGCCGTCTTCGCCGGAATGGCCGCCGACGAGGAAGCCGGCGGGACCGTTCCCGTCGGGCGATGATCCCAAGCCTGACGCACGAGTATGTAACTTTAATTCCGGAATATCCGAATTTGCCGGCACATTATCTCTACGAACAAGTAATTTAAAGTCGCGCTTGGAGCAGCGATATTTTTAATAATAATACACAAGGACTCCTCTGATCTTTAGTCGGAGAGTCGCCGATGTCAACATCATTACCGGAAAGAATTTATACCGAAATCAGACGCCAGATTTTCATTCACGAATTGAAACCTGCCAGCCATCTAAAGATAGACACTCTGTCCGAAAGATTTCAGGCCAGTGCGATTCCCGTGCGGGAAGCACTGGTTCGACTCTGTAGCGAAGGCCTGGCTGTTCAGGAGGACAGACAAGGCTTTGCCGTTCGCCCCGTGACGCCGAAGCTCGTGGAAGACGACTATAGAACCCTGGCCACCATCCTGCAGACCGGGGCGGCTGAGATTGCCGCCGCCCTGGCACGGAAAAACGTGCAGGAGGCTCGCCTGGCAGACAGCCGCGACGCGCTGTCTGCCATCGCGAGGCCTGCGGATGTCGAGAACCTCGACGACATTCTGCTGGGCTGGGCCCCGTCGAAGCGGCTCGCTGTGCTCGGCGCGTTCTGTCGACTGCATAGCCAATACTTCCTGCAGCTCGATTTCGAACTCCGTGGCAATGATGGCCGGCGACACTACACCCGTCGGAGGCAACGCGCAGCAACCGCGCTGCTCGCCGGTCATGGCACGCTGGTACAGAAGCTCATTGCCGAGGAGCGGGATTGGCGGATCGACAATATTCCTTTGGTGATACGGGAGATGCTGTATCGGCAGCTGCCACGTTGAGCGGCCGGCCACGAAGACGCTGCCGTCGGTCAGCCGCGAAATTCCCCGGGCGTCATCTGATGGTGTTCGCGGAAAACCCGTATGAAGTGCGAGGAATCGCAAAACCCCGTTGCCGTTGCGATGTCCGTGACCGGCTGGTCGGTCGTCTGCAGCAGAAATTCCGCCATCTGCAGGCGCAGGACCGTGTTGGCACGCGCCGGCGCCATGCCGAGAGCATGGTTGAAGTGACGTTCGAGCCGCCGCCGGCTGGTGCCCAGCTGCCGGGCGATCTCGGATGTGGCCAGGGGCGCATCCATGGATTGCTGCATCAGGAGAAGGGCTTTCTTCACCAGCGCGTCGTCGGTTGTCAGGTCGCTCGGCACCCCGGGTTGCGGCCCCTCGCCCCGCTGCGGGTCGTTGATGATCATGATGTGCAGGCTCTTGCGGGCCTGCGCGGCCCCGACATGCTTCTCCACCAGATGGGCCGCCAGATGCGCCGAGCTTGCGCCGCCGGAGCAGGTCAGCCTGTCGCGGTCGACGACGAAGATCTGGTCCGAGACGGGCTTGTACCCGTCGAACTGTTCGAGAAAATCGGCATGGTGGAACCAGCTCACACAGCAGCGATAGCCGTGCATCAGGCCCGCCCGATGCAGAATGAAGGCGCCGGTGCAGACGCCCACGAGAGCCACCCCGGCATCGGCGGCCGACTTCAGATAGGTCGTGTATTCGGGGCTGAGGCTGGGGATCTCATCCATCAGGCCCCCGATCACCGCGATGTAGTGGAATTTGCGGGGGTCGCCGAGCCGCTCATTGGGTTGCACCAGCACGCCGCAACTCGACGGGATCGGGCTCATCGTGTCCGACAGCACGGTCCATTCGCACAGGATCTGCCGGCTGCGGTCGCCGTCATCCGCGGCGAGGCGCAGCACATCGACGAAATTGGCAAAGGCGCTGAGGGTAAAGCGCCGCGCAAGGATGAATCCCACCGACAGGCGCGGCGACGGTGCCCGCTTGCTCATAGCGCCTGATGCGAACGCACTCTGCATGGGTTTCCGGGCTCCTGTCGCAAAGATGATGCTACTCTGACGCAATCATTCTGTCCAACAGTCGCCCCGGCGCGGTATGAGCTGCAACTTGGCTGGCGGAGCGGCGCGATGACCCGATTTTCCTTTTCGTCCCTCGTCAAGAATGCACTGACGAGCAACAAAAACTGGGAGCCGCAGTGGCCGGATTCGCAGCCGAAATCCGAGTATGACGTGATCGTCATCGGCGCCGGCGGCCATGGTCTCGGCACAGCCTATTACCTGGCCAAGGAACACGGCCTCAAGAACATCGCCGTCATCGAGAAGGGCTGGCTCGGTGGCGGCAACACCGGCCGCAACACCACGATCATCCGCTCGAACTATCTCTATGACGAAAGCGCGATGCTGTACGAGCACGCGATGAAGTTGTGGGAGGGGCTGAGCCAGGAGCTGAACTACAACGTCATGTTCTCACAGCGCGGCGTGATGATGCTCGCGCACAATGTCCATGACGTCCAAAGCTTCAAGCGCCACATCCATTCGAACCGGCTGAACGGCATCCACAATGAATGGCTGACGCCGGAGCAGGTCAAGGAATACTGCCCGCCGGTCAATATCGCCTCGAACGCCCGCTATCCCGTGATGGGGGCGGCCCTGCAGCGCCGCGGCGGCGTGGCGCGCCATGATGCGGTGGCATGGGGCTATGCCCGTGCCGCGGCGGCGCGCGGTGTCGACATCATCCAGAACTGCCCGGTGATCGCGATCCGCCGCGATGCCGCCGGCCATGTCACCGGCGTTGAGACGGCACGCGGCTTCATCGGCGCCAAGAAGATCGCCGTGTCCGTCGCCGGTGGCACCACCGCGCTGATGGAGACGGCCGGCGTCCGCCTGCCGCTGGAAAGCTTTCCGCTGCAGGCGCTGGTCTCCGAACCGGTCAAGCCGGTCTTCCCCTGCGTGGTGATGTCCAACACCGTGCACGCCTACCTCAGCCAGTCCGACAAGGGCGAGCTGGTGATCGGCTCGGGCACCGACCAGTATGTCTCGTACAGCCAGCGCGGCGGCCTGCCCCTGATCGAGCACACGATCGCAGCGATCTGCGAGGTGTTCCCGATCTTCACCCGGATGCGCATGCTGCGCAAATGGGCGGGGACCGTCGACGTCACCCCCGACCGCTCGCCGATCTCCGGCAAGACCCCGGTGCCCGGCCTCTACGTGAATTGCGGCTGGGGCACGGGCGGCTTCAAGGCGACGCCGGGTTCGGCCCATGTGTTCGCCCACACCGTCGCGCGGGACGAGCCCAGCCCGATCAATGCGCCGTTCACGCTCGAGCGCTTCACCACCGGCCGGCTGATCGACGAAGCCGCCGCCGCCGCCGTCGCGCATTGAAGGGGATCTGACATGCTGCTCATCCGCTGCCCCTATTGCGAGGCCGAGCGTCCCGAGCTCGAATTCACCTATGCCGGCGAGGCCCATATCGCCCGCCCGACCGACCCGTCGGCGCTGACGGATGACGAGTGGAAGAACCACCTGTTCACCCGCACCAATCCGCGCGGCACCCATTTCGAGCGCTGGCGGCACCAGCATGGCTGCGGCCGGTTCTTCAACGCTGTCCGCGACACCGTCAGCGACAAGTTCGCCATGACCTACAAGGCCGGGCTGCCCCGCCCGACCGACACCGAACTCGCGGACGCGCAGTCATGACCAGCCACCGCATTTCCGGCAAGGGCCGGGTCGACCAGCGCAAGCCGGTGCGCTTCACCTTCAACGGCGCGACCTACACCGGCTTCGAGGGCGACACGCTCGCCTCGGCGCTCCTGGCCAATGGCGTGCATCTCGTCGGCCGGTCCTTCAAGTATCATCGCCCCCGCGGCTTCCTGTCGGCAGGCTCCGAAGAGCCGAATGCGCTGGTCGGGACCAGCCGCGGCCCGGGGCGCTTCGAGCCCAACACCAGGGCGACGGTGCTCGAGCTGTTCGACGGGCTTTCGACCACCAGCCAGAACCACTGGCCGTCGCTGAAGCGCGACATCGGCGCGGTCAACGACGCGCTCTACATGCTGTTTTCGGCCGGCTTCTACTACAAGACCTTCATGTGGCCGAAGTCGTTCTGGGACAAGGTCTACGAGCCGTTCATCCGTGGCGCGGCCGGCCTCGGCAAGTCGCCCGACACGCCCGATCCCGACACCTATGCCGGCCGCTTCGCCCATTGCGACGTGCTGGTCGTCGGTGCCGGCCCGGCCGGCCTTGCTGCCGCGCTTGAAGCCGGCCGGAGCGGCGCCAAGGTCATCCTGGTGGACGAGCAGGTCGAGATCGGTGGCTCGCTGCTGTCGGAGACCGATGCCGGCATCGACGGCCTCACCGGCTGGCAGTGGCTCGACCAGGCACGGGCGGCACTCGCCGCCGCGAAGAACGTCACCGTCCTGACGCGCACCACCGCGATCGGCTACTACCACCAGAACCTCGTCGGCCTCTGCCAGCGGCTGACCGACCATCTGGCCAGCCCCCCCAAGGATGCGCCGCGCGAGCGGCTGTGGAAGGTGCGGGCGAAGCAGGTGGTGCTGGCGCAGGGCTCGATCGAGAAGCCGCTGGTGTTCGACGGCAACGATCGTCCCGGCGTCATGCTGGCCGGCGCGGCGCGCAGCTACCTGAATCGCTACGGCGTCAAGGTCGGCAGCCGCCCCGCGGTCGTGACCTCGCATGATTCCGCCTGGCTGGCAGCGTTCGACCTGGCCGAGGCCGGCGTCAAGGTCGCGGCCATCATCGACATCCGGACCGGCGTGGCGGGCCATCTCACCGCCCGCGCCGCCGCGCTGGGCATCGAGGTGCTGGCCGGCTGGACCGCGACCGGCACCACCGGCCGGCTGCGTGTTGCCTCGGTGCGCGTCAATCCGGTGGGCCGCGACGGCACCGTCGGCCCGGCGCGGACCATCGCCTGCGACGCGCTGCTGATGAGCGGCGGCTGGACGCCGAGCGTGCACCTGTTCTCGCACACCAAGGGCAAGCTCGACTGGCACGAGGACCGGCAGATGTTCCTGCCCGGCGAGCGCACCGAGGAAAGCCGCTGCGCCGGCGCCGGCAATGGCAATTTCGGCCTTGCGGCCGCCCTGGCCGAGGGCGCCTCGGCCGGTGCCGCGGCGGCCACCGATGCGGGCTTCGCCACGCAGGCCGCGGGCCACAGGGTCGACAGCGAGGTGCCGCGGGCGGGTGCCAGCAACCGCGAGCTGCCGACCGACCGGAACGCCTCGCAGGCCAAGGCCTTCGTCGACTTCCAGAATGACGTGACCGCCAAGGACATCCGGCTGGCCGTGCGCGAGGGCTTCAAGTCGATCGAGCACATCAAGCGCTACACCACCAACGGCATGGCGACCGACCAGGGCAAGACGTCCAACATCAATGGCTTGGCCATCGCCTCGGACGCGGTGAAGCGGCCGGCGCCATCGGTCGGGCTCACCACGTTCCGCCCGCCCTACACGCCGACCACCTTCGGCGCCTTTGCCGGGTACAATCGCGGCGATCTGTTCGAGGTCACGCGCAAGACGCCGATCGATGCCTGGGCGGCGGAGAACGGCGCGGTGTATGAGCCGGTGTCGCTGTGGCGGCGCGCCTGGTACTTCCCCCGCAAGGGCGAGGACATGCACCGCGCGGTCGCGCGGGAATGCAAATCGGTGCGCGCCAGCCTCGGCATGTTCGACGCCTCGACCCTCGGCAAGATCGAGATCGTCGGGCCCGATGCGGCCGAGTTCATGAACCGCATGTACACCAATGCCTGGACGAAGCTCGCGCCCGGCCGCTGCCGCTATGGCGTGATGCTGGGCGAGGACGGCTTCATCCGCGATGACGGCGTGATCGGGCGCCTCGCGAACGACCGCTTCCACGTCACCACCACGACGGGTGGCGCCGCCCGCGTCCTCACCACGATGGAGGACTACCTGCAGACCGAGTGGCCGGACCTCAAGGTCTGGCTCACCTCGGCCACCGAGCAATGGGCGGTGATCGCGCTCAACGGCCCGAATGCACGCAAGCTGATCGAGCCGCTGGTCGAGGGCATCGACCTTTCGGAGCAGGCGTTCCCGCACATGTCGGTTGCCGAAGGCCGGATCTGCGGTGTGCCGACACGGCTGTTCCGGGTCAGCTTCACCGGCGAGCTCGGCTATGAGGTCAACGTGCCGGCCCGCTATGGCCGGGCGGTGTGGGAGCAATTGCACCAGGCCGGGCAGCAGTATGGCATCACGCCGTACGGCACCGAGACGATGCATGTGCTGCGCGCCGAGAAGGGCTACATCATCGTCGGCCAGGACACGGACGGCACGCTGACGCCGGACGATGCCGCCCTCGGCTGGGCGATCGGCAAGGCCAAGCCGGACTTCGTCGGCAAGCGCTCGCTGACGCGGCCCGACATGCTGAAGGCCGACCGCAAGCAGCTTGTCGGCCTGCTGACCACCGACCCCGCCACGGTGCTGGAGGAGGGGGCCCAGATCGTCCTGGACCCGAACCAGCCGCTGCCGGCGAAGATGGTCGGGCATGTCACCTCGTCCTACTGGAGCGAGACCCTCGGGCGATCGATCGCCCTGGCGGTGATCGAAGGCGGCCGGGCGATGGAGGGGCAGACCATCCATGTCCCGATGCCGACCCGGACCCACACCGCCAAGATCGTCGGCCCCGTGTTCTTCGATCCCGAAAACAAGCGCCTGAGCGCATAGGGAAGCCACCATGATGCTCGAACATCATCCCCTGGCGGGCCGCGAGATCACCATTCCCGAAGCGGGCCGGCTGACCGTTCGCCTGGCCCCCGACGAGGCGCGCTACAGCCTGCGGCTCGATCCGGCACAGGCCGAAGAGGCAGGCCGGACCCTCGGCCTCGACCTGCCGGCCAGGATCGGCGGCCTCAGCCGGTCCGACGGCGCCACCGTCGTGAAACTCGGGCCGGATGAATCGTATCTGCTGGTGCCGCCGGGCCGGCGTGAGGCGATCGAGGCGGCGTCCGCGGCGCTGTCCCAGATGGTGCCGCACAGCCTGGTCGATGTCAGCGACCGCGAGGTCGGACTCGAGGTCGAAGGCACAGCCGCGCTGCTGGCGTTGCAGGCGGCGATTCCGTTCGACATCGAGGCGATGCCGCTGAATTCGGGGTGCCGGACGATCTTCGACCGGGCGCAGATCGTTCTGCTGCGCGAGGACCAGGAACGCTTCCGCATCGAGGTCTGGCGTTCCTTCGCCACCCATGTCTGGGACCTGCTGCAGGCCGTCAGCCACGAGATCCGGCACGGCATCTGACCGCGCCTTGGTACCCCGTATTGTTGGAGCTGTTTGCAACGAATCCATAAATTGGGGAGCCGGCCATGAGATTTACCTACGCTGCCTTCGCGCTCCTCGGCCTCTTCTGGGGCTCCAATTTCATCTATATGAAATGGGCCGCCGCCTATATCACGCCGGCGCAGATCGTTCTGCTGCGCGTCTTCTTCGGCTTCCTGCCCCTGGCCTATGCGGCCTGGCGCAAGGGCGTGATCAACCGCGGCCAGATCCGCCATCTCCCGCATTTCCTCGTCATGGCGGTGGCGGCGACCGCTTTCTATTACTTCGCGATCGCCGAGGGCACGGCGCGGCTGCCCTCGGGCGTCGCCGGCGTCCTGGGCGGGTCGATCGCGCTGTTCACCGCCCTCGCCACGCTGCTGTTCCTGCGGACGGAAAAGCTCAACAGCCTGATGGCGGCGGGTGTGCTGCTCGGCTTCGCCGGCATCGTGGTCATCGCGCGGCCCTGGGAGGGGTCCGACCGAACCATCGATATCATGGGGGTGGCCTGGATGCTGGGGGCCGCCACCATCCTCGGCGTGTCCTACGTCTATGTCCGCCGCTTCCTGTCGCCGTACAAACTGCCGCCGCTGGCGCTTGCGACCTGGCAGACCGGCCTGGCCCTGGTCGTGCTGCTGCTGGTGACGGACCGCACCGGCATGGGGCAGGTGCTGCAGAACACGCATACGGCGATCGGCGTGGCCGTGGGGCTCGGCGTGCTCGGCACCGGCGGGGCCTTCCTGATCTACTATTATCTGCTGCAGGAGCTGGGCGCGGTCGCGGCTTCGGGGGCGACCTACCTCACCCCCGTCGTGGCCTTGGCGATCAGCTGGGTGGCCGGAGAGAAGGTCGGCGTGCTTGAGATCGGCGCCGTCGTCCTGATCGTCGGCAGCATCGCGATGCTGCAGATCGGCCGCCAGCGGGCGGTTCGCGCGGCGACCGCCGGCTGACGGCCGGGTTCAGCGGGGCGATGCTACCAGCGGCTGTGGACAAGCCCCTTGATGCCGCTGTCGTAGATCTCCCGCACCCTGGCCAGGATCTCGGGCGGCAGCGGGTCGAGGTCGGCGGCCACGGCATTCTCCTCGATCTGCTCCGGCCGCCGGGCGCCCGGGATCACGCAGGACACGGCTTCGTTCATCAGGATCCAGCGCAGCGACCATTGCGCCATCGTCGCATTCCGCGGCACCAGCGGCGTCAGCCGCCGGACCGCCTCCAGGGCGGCGCCATAGTCCACGCCGGAAAATGTCTCGCCCCGGTCGAAATGCTCGCCGAACCGGTTGTAGTGCCGATGATCATCCGCCGCGAAGTGCGTGTCCCTCGTGAGCTTTCCGCTCAGAAGCCCGGATGACAGCGGCAGCCGTGCCAGAATTCCGACCTTGCGGCGTCTGGCTTCGGCAAAGAACAGATCGGCCGGACGTTGCCGGAAGATGTTGTAGACGATCTGCACGCTGCGGACGACCGGGTGTTCGAGAGCCATCAGCCCCTCTTCGACCCGATTGACGCTGATGCCGCAGTGCCTGATTTTGCCCGCCCTGACGAGGTCTTCCAGAATGGCGAAGATCTCCGGCCGGTAATAGACGTCGGTCGGCGGTGAATGGAGCTGCAGCAGGTCGATCGCCTCCACCCCGAGATTCCGCAGGCTGCGGTCGACGAAGGCGGAGAGGTTCTCGCGATTATACCCCTCCGCCGTATGGGGGTCGAGGCGCAGTCCCGCCTTGGTGGCGATATAGAACGGCTCCTTCCGCGATTTCCGCAATTCACCGAGCAGCCGCTCGCTGCGGCCATCGCCATACACATCCGCGGTGTCGAAGAAATTGACGCCGAGATCGAGGGCCCGGTTGAGCGTCGACATCGCCTGGGCATCGTCGACCGCGCCCCAGGAGCCGCCGAAGGGCCATGTCCCCAGGCTCACGCTCGAAATGTTCCACCCCGTGCTGCCGAACGACCGGTATCTCATCGCGATCTGCCTTTCTGGAAATGGCTTGGAGGCCTTGCAGCCATGGGCCCCGTCACGGCACCGGCTCAAGATCGACCCGGTTGTCGCCGAAGACCGAGCCGCCGCCCAGATCGGCATCGCGCTCATCGACGGTGGCATTGAGGTTCGAGCCATTGCCGGATTTCAGCCACGGCCCCTTCGTGCTTGCCAGGACACCCTGGCGCACCTCCGCGCTCACGCTGATTTCCGCGACGAAGGATCCGCGATCGTTGAAGACCCGGACAGCCTGCCCGGTTGCGAGGCCGCGCGCGGTGGCGTCCTCGGAATTGATCAGGACCCTGGCCGGGCCGGCCCGGCGGCCCAGCTCCGGATGGTTGGCGAAGGTCGAGTTCAGCAGGTAGTGGGACGCACCGCTCACCAGGACGAAGGGATGGGTCCGGGCCAGGCGCGCATTCATGACTTCGGCCGGCGGTGTGAAGCCCGGGATCGGATCATGCCCGTCCTCCGCCGCCCGGGCGGAATAGAATTCGAGCCGGCCCGACCGGGTCGGGAATCCGTCCGCGAAGGGCACGAAGATCTTGGGGTAGTTCAGCCGGGCCCAGCCCTGCTCGCGCAGCCGATCCAGGGTGATCCCATGCAGCGACGGATGATCGGTGTCGAGCAGCTGTGCGGCCATCGCCTCGTCTGAATCGTAGAGGCAGGGTTCGTTGAGGCCCATCCGGCGGGCCAGCCGCCGAAAGGTCTCCGTCGTCGACAGGCATTCGCCCGGTGCGGCGACGGCCGGTTCGTTCCAGGCAATGCACAGATGGCCGTAGCCATCATGCAGATCGGCATGCTCCGTCTGCATCGTTGCCGGCAGCACGATGTCGGCGTAATCGGCCGTGTCGGTCAGGAAATGATCCACCACAACCGTGAACAGATCCTCGCGCGCCAGGCCCTGCCGGATCTTCTCCTGGTGCGGCGAGCTGGCGAGCGGGTTGGCGGCGTAGACGACAAGGGCCATGACCGGCGGGTCGGATTTCTCGAGCAGCCCTTCGCCCAGCCGCGTCATCGACAGTTTCCGCACCGGTTTCGTGAGGAGGTCGTCGCGATAGAGCGCGGCGCGATTGCCGCCGAAATACCCGTCGGTGGAATACATCAGGCCGCCGCCCGGCCGCCCCCAATCGCCCGTCACGCCGCCGATGCTGGCCAGGATCCTGAGCGTCATGCCGCCGCCGGCATGCCGCTGCACCCCCTGGCCGGCCTTGATGGCGGTCGGTCGGGTGTGTGCGATCCGGGTGCCCAGTTCGACGATGCGTGCCTCGTCGATGCCGGTGATTTCGGCCACGCGCGCCGGCGGATACTCCAGGATTCTGTCCCGGAACGCGTCCCAGCCGAGGGTCTGCTGCTCGATATAGCAGCGATCCTCGCAGCCGAGCGTGACGACGACATGGAGCAGCCCGAGCGCCAGGGCCGCGTCGGTGCCCGGCAGGGGAGCCAGATGCTCGTCGGCCTGCCGCGCGGTGCGGGTGAGGACCGGGTCGATCACGACGATATGGGCGCCCTTGCGCCGGGCCTCCTTGATGAAGAACCAGGGATGATGCCCAGTCGTGAGCGTGTTGGTGCCCCAGAGGATGATCAGCCGCGCCTCGCCGAGCGCTTCGGGGTCGATGCCGCGCGTGGTCCCGGTGGCGTAGTCATGCCCGACCAGCCCGGCGATCGAGCAGATGGTCATGTCGTGCATCGATGCGCCCAGTGCGTTCCACAGGCGGCTGCCCGCCCGCCCCTGGATGCCCTGGAGATAGCCGAGCGTCCCGGTGCCCTGGTACGGCCAGATCGCCTCGCCGCCATGGCGGTCCACGACCGTCTGCAGCCGTTCCGCCATCTCGTCCAGGGCGTCGTCCCAGCTGATCCGGGCGAACTGCCCGCTGCCCTTCGGGCCGGATCGGCGCATCGGATACAGCAGGCGGTCGGGTGAGGCCGTGTGGTCCAGGTAATTGTTCACCTTCACGCACAGCGTCCCGCGCGTGATCGGGTGGTCGGGCTGGCCCTCCAGCTTGACGGCCACACCGTCGCGGACCGTCACCTGCCAGGCGCAGCCATCGGGACAGTCCAAGGGACAGGCGCCCACGATCGTCTTGGTTTCATGCATGGCCAGATCATCCGTTCATGGCAGGTCTCACCGATCGGGGGGCCCGAAGGGCCCATCCCGCGGTCGCATCCAGGGGCGATCGCCGTCCGGCGAGACGGTCTCCGAGACGTCGCCCGGGGCCCGGATGGCCCAGGCGCAGGTGAGGCGGCGTGGTCAGGGCCGATGCGCGGCCGGGGCGGCGTGGGAGGCGAGGTGTTCGCGCAGCTTCGATGCGAACATTCCCATCGTCACATGGCGGACTTCACCGGTCAGGAAGACCTCTCCGGACGGCGCGACCGACACCGAGACCATGCCGCCCGGCATCTGCACCGTCACATCGGGCCCGACATGGCCCAGGGCGTGGGCCGCGCAGGCAATGGCGCAGGCCCCGCTGCCGGACGCGGACACGTATCCGGCCCCGCGCTCCCAGATCTCGGCGCGGAGGCTGTGCCGGTCCAGGATCTTCGCCATCCCGACATTGATCCCCTTCGGGAAGACCGGGGCGCCGGAGATCGCCCGGCCGAGCCGCTGGATCCGCTCGGGCGACAGGTCGTCGTCGAACAGGACGCAGTGCGGATTGCCGTTGTTCATGCAGGTGACGGCCAGGACCGCGCCATCGACCTCGATCCGCTCGTCGACGATCCTTCGCCTCGGCCCCGCGGCCGGGATCCCGGCGCTGTCGAAGCTGGGGATGCCCAACCCGACCTTGAAGACACCGGCCGCGACATTGAAATCGAGCGCTTCGATCGACGCCGGTCCGGCCGCCGTTTCCACGACGAACCGGTCGCGCCCGACATAGCCCTGCATCCGCAGGTAATGCGCGAAGATGCAAAGGCCGTTGCCGCTTCTCCGGCATTCGCTGCCGTCCGAGTTGAAGATCCGAAGGCGGATGGCTCCGCCCTCGATGAACGGCCCCCACAGCACCCCGTCGGCCCCGATGCCGCGCCGCCGGTGGCAGAGTTCGACGACGCTTTCGGGCGTCACCGGCACCGGCGACCGCATGGGATCGATCACCAGGTAGTCATTGCCCAGCGCCTCGTATTTGACGAACTCGCTGGCGATGCCACCGCGTTCGGCGATCGCAAGGGGTGCGTTCATCTCACGCCTCTTGCGGTTCGACGAGGGCCTCGCGCTCGAACTTCTCGCCGTACCAGCGCTCGGACCAGCGGGAGTAGGAGACGATCAGTGTGTCGCGATACGCCGCCTGATCATCGTCGATCGCCTCGATATCGCTGACATAGTGCCAGAGGTTCATGTCGTCGAGCACGACCCCCTGCCCGGCGCTGAGCGTCGTCGCCAGGAACGGCGTTTCCTTGGCGTCATCCGGGCGCAGCGTCATCTCGGCGCCGGTGACGTTGTGCCGGTCATAGACGCCGATGAACACAAATTCATGGCCATCCTTGTGCGGCCCCTCCGGCACGACCACGCCCTCGACCTCGCCCTTCTTCACGAAGATCCGGATCTGGTGGACGTTGATCTGCCAGGGGATGCTGGCGTCGAGCGAAATCGCGTTGGTCGCCAGCCGGATGACGTCCGAGAAGTCGCTGACGATCGGACCATATTCGCGGCGGATGCCGCCGGCGACCGGGTTGAACTTCGGATAGGTGATATACGGCTTGTGCGGCAGCCGTTCGAGGTGCCAGTCGCTGCCGATATGGTCCAGGCGATACTGCGCGAAGCGGCGATAGCGGTTTCGCACGGGAACATAGATGTCGAGATCGAGGTTGCCGAAACTGGCCTTGACCTGGTCGGCGACCGGCGGCAGGTCCAGGATCACATATCCTTGCGGGTTCAGCGCCATGGTGTGCTTCCTTCGTGGCTTGGGAAATCAGTGGCTTGCGGTATCGCTGAAGCCTGTGCGGGCCAGCAGGGCGTCGAGATAGCGCTCGGAGGAATTGAGCCGGACCAGGGCACCGATCGCGATGTCGCGGCCCACCCGGGGGTCCTGGTCCATCGCGGGCTGCACGACATTCCGGAACCAGCCGGCCGCATGCCCGGCATCCACGCTGATGTGCAGCTCGTGGTAGTGCATGCCTTTTTCGGGCAGCCCGAGCCGCTTCCAGGCGGAGACGAGATTCCGGAACCGTCGGGGCGCGAGGTATTCCGTGACGCCGTAATATCCGATGGCCTTGAAATAATGCTGCCGCCGCAGCGACAGCGCGGCCGAGAGATTGCCGCAGGCCTTTGCCTCGAAGAGGTAATGCTGGTCGATGTAATCCTTGGTGATATCGAGCTCGGCCAGGGCGTCCTCGAACAGCACGGAGTGCATGTCCGAGATCTGGCCATTGCCCATCTCATCCCAGTAATTGGCGGCGAGCTCCAGCTTGGCGCCGCCCTTCGCGCCCAGCTGGATCAGGGCGAGAATGTCGTCGAAGCGCGGATCCAGGCACGTCTCCTGCGCCAGCAGATATTTCAGGTCCTCCCGCGTGCTGTGGTCTTGGATGAACGCATGATAGAACGGGTGCCGGCTGGCGCGATGGCCTGAGATCAGGCGCTTGAGCCAGTTCACATATTCGCTGCCATCCGTCGGGTGATCGCCCAACTGGCTCGTGGCCTGTTCGATCTCGCCTTCGAGCAGGGCGTCTTCCAGGATGGACGCGATATCGCGCAAGATCGGCAGCGTCTCGCAATCGGCTTGCGTCACGTCGGCCGGGGCGAACTCCCTGACATAGATCGTCTCGAGGATATCGTGGACGATCTCCCAATTCGATTTCCCGTCCGAGCGTACCGTGCCGGCATCGTCCAGAAGAGAACGGCAGTCGGCTGCGATCTGTGCGCGGAAGGCGTAGTCCCGATTGGCAAAACGCCAGGCGATCCCATCCATATCCGGTAGGGCGTCGATGAAGGTTTGCAGCCGCGAGGATGGGGGCGCTTCTGTCAGGCTGGACATCGCGAGCATGGTTTTGACTCTCCCTTGCAAGGATCGATCGTTGTCACAGCGCCGCGCGCACCGGACGCTGTGTTGTTTCTGGTCGATCAATCGGTGGCGGTCTGGAAATATTAAGCCGGCAGCGATCTGGCTATGCTGGCGCTGCGCTCGATGGAGCAGGCGTAGACATGGTCGAGAAGGCCGCCCCATTCGTCCGTATACTCGCCGTATTTATCGATACGGCTGGCTGAGACCTCGGCATATCTGGAGAATTTGGCGTTGACCCAATCCGATGTCGGCTGCCGGTGATGGAAGTCATGCTGGCCTTCGTCGCCGACAAGGATGAAGAGGCGGTACGGCAGATAGACGAACGCCAGGCGCGTCCACCATTTCGTCCACAGCCAGATCCTCGAGACCAACGGCCGGCCCGCCGTGTCGGGGACGCTTTCACCGCAAAACCGTCCGAAGCACACCTCCTCCAGGTCGCGCTTCCCGGTGTTGTCGGCTGACGGCCAGCGGTGCTCCGTCAGGATATTGATGAGCATCGATGCCTGGAACAGCACGCTCATCGGCAGCAGCCACAGGACGGCGAAATACAGCCAGAGATCGAAATAGGCGACCACCGACAGCATCAGCAGGATCCAGAGCGGCGAGGCCACCAGCTTATATTTGGCTCCGCTGACACTGTATTGGAGCCTCTCGAGAAAATTGGTGACGTGGTATCGGGGGGACAACAACGTTGCCACCAGCCGCCGCCGGACGGCGCCGCGCGGCATGCCGGCGAAGAATCCCCATTCATTCAGAAACTGCGTGTCGGGATCCCCGGCCAGCCGCGTCAGGCGATGGTGTGTGGCGTGCTCGTGCTTGAATTCCGAATAATGCTGCGTCCAGAACAGGACGGAAATGGCTTCCGCGACCGCTTTGTTGACGCGACGCTGCGGGCTGAAGATGTGGTGCGTGCAGCAATGCTCGATCACCACGAACAGCATGCGGACGCCGCCGGTGGTCAGAAGCCAGGACAGCGGCAGGAGCAGGATGCTGACCCAGGACAGGTGATGCAGGGCCACGGCACCGACCAGCAGGCCGAGAAGGATTTCGCCGGCCGTACAGATCACCAGACGCCAGGGTGTCCAGCGGAGCAGCGGGGCCTGGCCCGGCAATGGCATCCCGGTCAGCCATGTCAGAAACGGCTGCATGAAGCCCGGAAGATCCGCCATCGACTCTCGCGGATTCTGCGCAGAGTCGGTCGCTTGGCGACCTTTGGGAATGGCTGGAGAGACAGATGGTCTCCCGATCGGTTGTGAGGTGAACATTGGCTCCCCACCTTAAAATTTTGGTGCCGGATGGCAGAAATCGACGGCTCTATTCGTGACCCACAAGACAACGGAGTTCGTCACCCCAGCCGGCATGAAGAGAAAACATGACGCCGGAGCCCGGATGTCGACCAATGCCCCGGGATTGCAGGGACAGTGGGCTAGAACGCTTAATTCCGAGGCGCCGATCAGGACGCCTCATATCTCCGAACGGCGGGACGCCAATCTTCCTCCGACTGGCGCCCCGAACAGGAATGCCGGATGGGCGAACATGCACTCCCGTGAGGGCTGAGCCATTTCAGAGCCCAATCGACTGCCGCTACGAGCTCACCTTGGCCGCGACTTCACCTTGGCCAGCGGGACGCAGATATGGAAGCATATATCTGGGAATATATTCATGAGGGTGGCTGGCCCGGCCAAGCCGTCGGGCATGCGCGACAAGCGCGACGCCCGCGACATCGCCCAGCTCCTCCGCTCCGGCTGGTAGGTCGGGTGCACGTCAAGAGCATCGAGAGCCACCACACCCGGCTCCCCGGATATTCGCTGTGACTTACGACCAAAGGCCAACCCCGGCCCTTCCTGCTTGACCCGGGGAGTCCCAGGGCGTCCAATCGCTGACCCGAAGTCGATACAGGGAAGTTGCCCATGCGCACGGTCCTGGTCGCTGACGATCACCCGATGTTCCGTGAGGCCCTCGCGGGCACTCTCAAATCGCTCGACGACCAAGTCGATGTGCTGGAAAGCGGCACTTTCGGCGAGGCGGTCGAGCGGATCGCATCGGTGATGGACATCGATCTCATTCTGCTCGACCTCCGCATGCCCGGGATGAACGGGGTGAAGGGGGTACGGTCGCTGCGCACGCGCCGGCCGGACGTGCCGGTCGCCGTGATCTCGGCGCTGGCCGACAGCTTCGTCATGCGCGAATGCTTCGATGCCGGGGCCGTCGGCTATATCCCCAAATCGC
The DNA here is from genome assembly GCF_057815775.1 of Inquilinus sp. Lineage (NCBI taxonomy): Bacteria > Pseudomonadati > Pseudomonadota > Alphaproteobacteria > Rhodospirillales > Rhodospirillaceae > Inquilinus > Inquilinus sp. The sequence goes on along the minus strand of NZ_JBYRFX010000943.1, from coordinate 4,792 downwards.
TGTCGCGCGACGCCATCGTCTCCGCCATCTCCACGATCCTGGACGGCGGCAGCTTCACGCCGACCGAAGGGCTGGACACCATCGGCTCGGATGAGCTGGAGGAGGATGAGCCGCTCGACGAGGCCGTGCGCTGCCGCTTCGAACTGCTGACCAACCAGCAGCGCAAGGTGCTGGAGCTGATGGCCGAGGGCCTGCTGAACAAGCAGATCGCCTACGCCATCGACGTCCAGATCACCACGGTCAAGGCGCATGTCTCCAGCCTGCTGCAGAAGCTCGGCGTGTCGAGCCGCACCCAGGCGGTGATCCTGTTCCAGCGATACCGCCGCAGCCTGTGATCCGGACGACCTCCTAGGCCCCGCGGGGAATGCGCTGGCGTGAGCCGAATGGCGGTGGTTCCGAAAACCGAAGCGCAGCGGACATCTCGTCCGTGAGCACCGGAAGCGGAGAAACCGCCGTCAGGCCGGCCGCGCCAGCGCATTCACCGCCGGGCCGAAGCGATCATGGCGCGCAGCCGGGCTGGCTTGATCGGCTTGGTCAGCAGGCTCACCGCCGACAGGGCATTCACCATCGACTGCAGCTCCGGGCTTCGATCGGCCGTGATCACCGCCGCCGGAATATCCTCGTTCAGCAGATGCCGCAGCGCGATGATCAGCTCGGTGCCACGGTGGTCGTTGTCGAGGTGATAGTCCGCCAGCACGATGTCCGGCCGGAAACCTTCCCGCCCGATCCGGGCTTCTGCCTCCGCCCGGTCGGCGGCGGTCGCGACCTGGCACCCCCAGCCGCGCAGCAGCCGGGCCATGCCGTCCAGGATGGCGGCATCGTTGTCGATCACCAGCACGCGGACGCGATCGACCGAACTGGGCACGATCGCGACGGCGGCTGGCCGGGGCGCCATGCAGTCCTGCAGGGGGTCGGCGAGAGGAACGAGGACCGAGAAGGCCGAGCCGCGTCCCACGATTGACCGCACCCGCACCTCGTAGCCGAGCAGCCGGCTGATGCGGCGGACGATCGACAGGCCGAGGCCGTAGCCCTTCTGCCCGCCATCCGGGCTGTCCAGGCGGCGGAATTCCTCGAAGATCTCGTCCAGCCGCTCCTGCGGGATGCCGATGCCGGTATCGACCACCATGATCTCGGCCTTGCTGCCGCGCCGGCGGACCCCGAACAGGATCCGCCCGGTGTTGGTGTAGCGGCAGGCATTGGTCAGCAGGTTCTGCAGCAGCCGGCGCAGCAGCTGCGGGTCCGAGCAGACGGTGAGGGTGGAGGGCAGCAAGGTGAAGGTGACGCCCTTGTGCTCGGCCAGCGCCGCGGTCTCGTCGCGCAGGGCCTCCATCAGCGGCGGCAGCGGGACGCTCTGCAGATTGGCGCCGACCCGCCCGGCATCGAGCTTGGAGATGTCGAGCAGGATGTTGAGCAGGTCCTCCACATTCTCCAGCGCGTGGTCGATCTTGCCGAGCAGAGCCTCGCCCTCCGGCGGCAGCGACGTGTCCTCCAGCGTGGCGACGAACAGGCGGGCGGCGTTCAGCGGCTGCAGCAGATCATGGCTGGCGTCGGCCAGGAACTTGGTCTTGCTGACATTGGCCCGTTCGGCCTCGATCTTGGCGACGCGCAGCTCGCGGGCGATGCGGCGCCGCTTCTCCACCTCCAGCGACAGGGTCTCGTTCAGCCGGGACAGCGTCGCGGTGCGCTCGTGGACCCGGCGCTCCAGCTCCTCATTCGCCGCCTCCAGGATGCGCTCGGCGCGCCGGCGCTCGGTGATGTCCTGGATCAGGGTGAAGAAGCCGACCACCTCGTCGCGATGGTTGCGATGCGGCACATAGGTGGCGAAGCCGAAGCGCGGCTCGGTCTCCGATCCGCGTAGCGGCAGGTCGAAGGTCACGGTGGCGCCGGCCAGCGCCCGTTCGAGATAGGGCCGGCGGTGGGCATGCTCGGCCTCGCCCAGCACCGACAGCAGGGTCTGGCCCAGGATCGGCGTGCCGCTGGGGGCATAGCCGGCGCGGTAGGCACGGTTGACGAAGCGGTAGCGCTGGTCGCGGTCGACATAGGAGATCATGGTCGGCACGGCGTTGGCGAACAGCCGGATCCGCTGCTCGCTGTCCAGCAGTGCCTCCTCGGCCAGCTTGCGCTCGGTGATCTCGACATAGGAGGTGACGAAACCGCCATCCGGCATCGGGTCACCCTTGACCTCGAACCAGCGTCCGTTCAGCGCGACCTCGAGCGGCGACCGGGAAGCACGATCCGCGCCGGTGCCGGTCGGCGTGGCGATAGCCAGGGCCGGGGCCCCGCGCGCATCGTTGAACTCCTGGAACCGGCGATACGATGCGCCCGGCTTGCGCAGCTCGGCCGGCAGCTCCAACAGCTCGCCATACCGCCGGTTGGCCGTGACCAGATGCTGGTCGCGGTCGAACACGGCGACGCCGATCGACATGCTCTCCAGCGTCGCCTGCAGGTGCTCCGACCGTTCGGCCAGCGCCTTCTCGCGCTCCTGCCGCTCGGCGTCCTTCAGGTCGGTGATGTCGGTGTAGATCGAGGCGATGCCGCCTTCGATCGACCGCCGGTCGTTGACCTGCACCCAGCGGCCGTCGGCCAGGGCATAGACCCAGCGCTGCGCACCGCCGCCGCGGGTCGAGGCCCGCTGCAGCCGGCGTTCGGCGACCCAGAGGTCCGGGGCCAGCCCGTCCGACTGGATGATCCTGGCATCAAGGCCCAGCCGGATCAGCGCGTCGAGCGACAGGCCCGGCCGGATGCTGTCCGTCAGCTGCGGCCAGAAATCGAGGAAGCGGCGGTTGAACAGGATCAGCCGGTCCTCGGGGTCGAAGATGGCGAAGCCCTCGGAGATGCTGTCGATCGCATCCTGCAGCCGGCTCTGCGCCGTCTGGCTGGACACGATCGCCTCGCTGAGCTCGAGGTTCGACTGCTCGACCGCCTGCAGCGCGTGCTCCAGCTCCTTGGTCCGGTCGCGCACCTTCTGGTCGAGCAGGATGGCGGTCTGGAACAGCTGGTAGGCGTTGCCCTGCATGTCGAGGCTGTGCTCGACCCGCTGCATCAGGGCCCGGTTGATCTCGGTCAGCTTGGCGACGTTGCGCCGGAGGGCGGTCTCCTGGTCTCCGATCGGTCGATCCTGCTCCGCCGTGTCCCGTCCCATGCTCAGCTCGGCCCGAAGGCGATTCCCGTGAAGGTCTGGCTGACATGCATCATGCCGAACTGCTCGCCATAAGTGTTGAAGCCGACGACGTTGTTCTGGGCCATGATCCGGGACACCTCGGTCAGCATCTGGTGCTGCTCCATCTCGACGTAGCGCAGCACGCAATCGAAGCCGATCACCGCCTCGATGCTTCCCAATTGCGCGCGCAGTTCGTCGAACAGGGACACCAGATTCGCGACGAGATCGCCGCTCTTTGCGACGCTGAGGATGATTCCCTCGTCGATGGCGCAGAAGAAATGCAGGCAGCCATCGGCATCGACCCGCTGGATGGCGCGGACATAGTGCCGGCCGCCGGCCTTGACGACGAGCGGATGCGAGGCGAAGACCAGCGGCGTCAGGTCGGCCCGGGTCAGCCCGATCAGCCGGGCGTATTCCTCGGCCGCGGGCTCGGCGTTGATCTCCATCACCAGGCGCTGCGACGGATCGGCCCGGGTCACCACCATCTTCTGGTCGAGCGCATGGAAATGCTGCCGCTCGAAGACCCGGAATTCGAGATCGGTCGACACCAGGATCAGCAGCGAGGCGTTGTCCATCACCCGGCCGTCGAGAAAGATCGCGGTTTCGCGGAAGGCCAGGTTGTCGCCGGCCGAGCCGCCGACCAGGGGGATCTCGCCCAGCGCGTCACCCAGGGCGCTGACGATGATCTCCTCATGCATCGACAGCCCGTCATTGATCAGCAGGGCGAAGGTTCGCGACGGCGCGAATGTGCGGTCGAGGGCCTGGTGTTCGGCCATCAGCGCCTTGGCCAGGGCCGATCCGTCGGCGATCTCGAAGCGCGACATCGGCTCGATCAGCCGGACCGAGGCGGCGAAGTGGTCGGCGCACAGGCTCATGCCGGTGATGGTGCCCTGGCGATAGCCGACCGGCGTGATTTCGCCGGCGGTGGTGCAGCCCAGCACCCGGACGTCCGGCACCCGGCGGGAAATCGCGGCCAGCACCGACGGCACGTCGTAGGTGGGGGAGCAGAACAGCAGGATCATCTCCATGTGGTCCTGCACGATCGCCGCCAGCAATTCCTCGACCGCCTCTTCGGTCGATGCCCGCATGCTCGTGCCTCGGCGAATGCCGCAGGATCCGGCATGGGCAGGTCTCTCCTGGGACTGGTTTTCTTGTTGCATCGCTTCCTCCCGAGAAGCTTAGCGGGCCCTTCTGGCGGGGACCACTGATCCAAGGTGCAACTATTGGGCCGGATCGCGCTTAGCCCAAAGTCCTATTCCGGCGGGACTTTCTTTGTCGGTACCGTTTTCCCGCAGGTTCGGGCGTCGTCTCGGCCGGATGGCGGCGCCATGGGGCGGTCCGCTCTGTTCGTGCCGGGTGACGGCTGTCGGGAGAGAAGCGATGAAGACGCGTGCCGCCGTAGCCGTCGCCGCCGGGAAGCCGCTGGAGATCCTGGAGGTCGATCTCGAGGGGCCGAAGTTCGGCGAGGTGCTGGTCGAGATCAAGGCGACCGGGATCTGCCACACCGACGAGTTCACGCTGTCGGGCGCGGATCCGGAAGGGCTGTTCCCGTCGATCCTGGGCCATGAGGGTGCGGGCGTCGTCGTCGATGTCGGGATGGGCGTCACCACCCTGAAGAAGGGCGACCATGTC
>NZ_JBYRFX010000942.1:0-5753 GCF_057815775.1 Inquilinus sp. | reverse complement strand
CGCTGCAGCGGCTGGGCTTTGCCCGGCCGCCCGAGGCGATCGCGATCGTGCGGGGCTGGCTGCATGGCCGCTACCGCGCCCTGCGCAGCGAGCGGGCCCGGTCGTTGATCACCGGGCTGCTGCCGCGGCTGCTGGCCATCGTCGGCGGCACCGCCGATGCCGACGCCACGCTGCAGCGGCTGGACGGCTTCCTGGCCCGGCTGCCGGCCGGCGTGCAGCTCTTTTCCTTGTTTAACGTCAACCCGGAGCTCCTTGATCTTCTTATCGATATACTCGGATTTGGCGGCCGGATCGCCGATTATCTGACATCGCATGCCGAACAGCTGGAGGCGGTGCTTGCGCCCGGCTTCTTCAGCGCCTTGCCGGAGCGGGCGCAGCTGGAGGAGCGGCTGGCCGCCGAGCTGGCGACGGCACGCGATTTCGAGGACGAGCTCGACGTCATGCGGCGCTGGACCAACGACCAGCGCTTCCGCGCCGCGGTGCATATCCTGCGCCGGCTGTCGGAAACCCCGTCCTGCGCCGCCTTCCTGTCCGATGTCACCGAGGTGGCGCTGCGGGCCCTGACACCGCGGGTCGAGACCGAATTCGCCCGGCGGCACGGCCGATTCCAGGATGGCGGCATCGCCCTGGTCGCCCTCGGCAAGCTCGGCGGCCGCGAGATGACGATCCGGTCCGACCTCGACCTGATCATGATCCACGACGCGGCGGCGGATCAGGTGTCGGATGGCGACAAGCCGATCGGCCCGATGGTCTATTACACCAGGCTGATCCAGCGGCTGGTCTCGGCGATCACGGCGCCGACGGCGCAGGGCGCGCTGTTCGAGGTCGACATGCGGCTGCGGCCCTCCGGCAATTCCGGGCCGCTGGCGACCAGCCTGGACGCCTTCACCGGCTATCAGCGCAGCGATGCCTGGACCTGGGAGCACATGGCCCTGACCCGGGCCCGGGTGATCCAGGCGCCGGAACATCTGCAGGGCCGGATCGAGGCCGAGATCCAGTCGGTGCTGTGCCTGGACCGGGATCCGGCCAAGCTGCGGCGCGACATCGCAGACATGCGCGGCCGCATGGCACGCCAGCGCGACACGGCGGATATCTGGAACATCAAGCACTTCCGCGGCGGGCTGGTCGATATCGAGTTCATCGCCCAGTACCTGCAGCTGCTGCACGCCGCCGCCCATCCCGGCATCCTGCACCAGGCCACGGCCGAGGCGCTGCAGCGGATCGAAGCGGCCGGGCTGCTGCCGGCCGATGAGGCGGAGGTGCTGCTGCGGGCGCTGGCGACCTGGCAGCGGGTGCAGGCCTTCCTGCGCTTCGCGGTCGAGGACAAGTTCGATCCGGCCGAAGCGTCGGAGGCGATGATCCGCGGCCTGCTGCGCGCCATCGGCGAAGACCGGGCCGACCCGCCCGACGACCTCGACACCGCCGCAGCCGGGCTGCGGCAGCAGGCCGCCGGCGTCATGGTCATCTTCGACCGCCTGATCGGGCCGCCGCCATCGCCCGCCGAGGAGCCAACGGCCGCCGGCGGATAGGGCGCCGTCAGTCGGCCTTCGCGACGTTGCCCTGGCCCTTGGTGCCGTTGTCCCTGGAGGTCTCGACCAGACCCTCGGCGACCCGCTTGGAGAACTCGGTCTCGAGCCCCTGGGCCAGTTGCCTGGCCTGGTCGACCCAGCCTTCCCGGTCGATCCGGCCGGGAAAGGCCAGGAAGGCGCCGGCCCATTCGACATTGGCGGGCGTCCAGGCCGCGATCTGGTCGAAATGCCAGATCCCGAGCCCGTGCAGCCGGGCCTCGTTCTGCCGGCCGATGCCCTTGATGCGCTTGAGGTCGTCCGCCTTGCCGCCGCGGGCCTCGGCGAGACCGGCCGGCTTCGTCCCGGGATGGTCGTCATCCCCCGGCGCCACAGCGGCCATCGGGACAGGCGCGACTGGACTCACGGCCGGTGATACAGCCGGCTGTTCGTTCGCCGACAGCAGACTTCGCACCCAGGCGCCGACGACGCAGCCGATCAGATAGGCCACGAAGAACAGCAGCGCCGTTTCGAGATAGAGCCCGCTGCGGCCGCCAAACCAGCGGAACAGGGCGACGACAAGGCCGGCCAGCCACAGCAGGGCTGCCCATTTCAGCCAGCCCGGCAGCCAGGATCCGTCATTCGGCGCCCGCGACCAGGTCAGCCAGCCGACCGCGAGGCCGAGCACGAGGGCAAGGAGGCACCAGAGCCAGTAGGTTTCGATCAGATAGACCATGGTCCCGCCCCCTCAGTTGACGAGAAAGTCGATGCGGCGGTTGCGGGCCTTGCCCTCTTCCGTATCGTTCGACGCGACCGGCCGGGTGCTGCCATAGCCGACTGTCGTGAGATGGTCCGGCGCCACGCCGGCCTGCTTCAGATAGTCGGCGACGGCATCGGCCCGGCGCTTGGAAAGATCGAGATTGGCGGTGGCATCGCCGGTCGAGTCGGTGTTGCCCGAGATCTCGATCCTTGCGTCCGGACAGCGCTCGGCGACGCCCACGAGCGTGTCGAGCAGCCCGGCCGAATCCCGGGAGATCGTGGCCGCGCCGGTGTCGAACCCGATCGTGCCCTTGCCCAGCAGGGCGCTGAGCAGGCCCTGGCAGGTGGCGGCGTCCACCGCCGGTTCGGGCGGCTTGACCGTGACCGTGGCATCGGGTTTGAAGGGCGCGGGCAGCGCCGCCGCGAAGGCAGCCTGGATGTCGCCGGCGGCCTTGTCGTACAGCGCCTGGCCCGACAGCTTCACGTCGGTGCCTGACATCGCAAGCGTGCCCTGGCCCAGGCGCGACAGCGGGCCGAGCGCGGCCGACACCGCATCGCCGAACCCATCGGGCGCGCCGGCGCCGATCGCCAGCTGGTCCGTGACAGCCTCGCCGAAGAACAGGCGCCGCGCCGCCTCCAGGATGCCCTGGTGCGTCTTGTCATCAGGGACATAGCCCGTCAGCGTCAGGGCGCCGTCGCCCTTGGTCGCGTTGAAGGTGTAGGGCGAAATCGCCCCCGCCTTGATATCGACCGAAGCCAGGTCGAAGCCCTGCGGCAGGCCGGACCGGATCGCGCCGGTGATGCCGTCGGCGGTGACGCCCGGCTTGCCGGTGCCGCTGACGGAGAGCTTGTTGTCATCGAGCGTGACCTTGCCCTCGGCCAGCTGCGCCAGTTGCTGCAGGGCGAGCTTCGCCGCGGCCAGGATATCGCCGGCCGGCGCCCCGCGGGCGATCCGCAGCCGGTCGACGATCGCGTCCCCGGGGAAGCTGTGCGCCACCTCGGCCGCCAGCCCGGCACGCAGTTCCGCCGACGGTACCGCGCCGCCGAAGGTCACGGTCTTGTCGGCACTGGTCGCGCTCCAGACATAGGGCTTCAACACGGGCGGCAGGATCTCCGCCTTGACCAGGGCCAGCCCGGCGGGCAGCACCCGGGCCGCCGCCATCGCGGCGTCATAGGCCGCCGCCGTCGGGGCTTCGCCTGATATGGAATAGTCGCCGCCGCTCAGCGCGACGCTGCCGTCCGTCAGCGCCGCCGCCTGGGCAATGCCATAGACGGCAGCCGAGGCGAAGCCATCGGGCGCCCCGCTCGCATATTTCATCTCATCCTTGATCGTGGCGCCCGGGAAGGCGGATTTGGCGGCCGCCAGGATGGTCACCCGCGCCTCCGGTATGGACACATGCCCGGACAGCAGCACCGAGCCGCCGTCCCGCTTGACCGACCAGTCGTAAGGCTGCGCCGTGGGCGGCGCCGAGGTCGCATCGGCGACCAGCCGCACGCCCGGCGTCGTCCGGACCGCGGCGACGTCGCTGGCCGCCTCCGCCGGGGCAAACACCAGGCCGGCGATGGTGACATCCCGGCCGGCAGCTTCGACGCGCGGCGACTCGATGGCCGAGGCCGACGCGACAGCGGCACCGGCGCGGCCGGCGATGTCGTGCTCGACATCCGTGGTGTCGAGCCAGTTGGCCAGCAGCCAGAGCACGAGAAGCGGCACAAGCCCAAGCCACCATTTTCCCGGCTGACTCATGATGCCCTTCCATCGTCGGACAAGGGATGATGCAACCCGGCATGCTTCACGCCGGCCCGAAGACCAAAGCCGTCATCAAAATTGAAACAAGAACAAAATCGATCTATTCGGCTGCACATGCGACATCACGGCCGCGATGTCATCGCCCCACCAAGCACATGCCAACGGATACTATACACTATACTATCGTATGTTTGAAATACGGACAGCCGGGCCTGACGGTCCGGCGATCCGGCATCCGATGCGGGCTTGCCGAACGGCAGCCTTCGTCCTAGGTCAGCAGCGCAACGAACCGTGTGTGGAGAGACCCTCATGACCGTCGAGATCGGCAAGTCCGCCCCGGATTTCACCCTGCCCAAGGCTGGCGGCGGGACGGTGTCGCTCGCGGCCCTCAAGGGCCGGAAGGTGATCGTCTACTTCTACCCGAAGGCCGACACTTCGGGCTGCACCAAGGAAGCCTGCGGCTTCAACGACACCCTGCCGGAATTCGAGGGGGTGGATGCCACCATCATCGGCATCTCCAAGGACCCGATCCCGGCGCTGAACAAATTCGCGGCCAAATACGGCCTGACCTTCACCCTGGCCTCGGCCAAGGATGACGACACGGTCGAGCGCTACGGCGCCTGGGTTGAGAAGTCGATGTATGGCCGCAAGTACATGGGCATTGACCGGTCGACGGTCCTGGTCGACGAACAGGGTATCGTCCGCGGCCTGTGGCGCGGCGTCAAGGTGCCCGGCCATGTCGAGGCCGTGCTGAAGGCCGTCCAAGGCTGATGCAAAGGCCGGGTCCGCCGTGGCGAACCCGGCCCGCTCTCTCAAAAGGCGTAGGCGTCCATCGCCAGGGCGCCCATGGTGACGCTGGCGTGCAGGCGCTTTCCCGGGCCGTCGCCGGCGCCGAGGGCGACGAAGAACGGCAGGAAATGCTCGTCGGCCGGGTGGTTCTTCACCGCCTCCGGCGCCAGGCGGCGATAGTTCAGCAGATCGTCGGTGCGGCCCTCGGCCACCGCCGCGGCGACCCAGTCGATGAACACCTGCGCCCAGCCGGAGACCGGCGCGTCGGGCCCGCCATGCCAGTTCAGCGCCCGCAGATTGTGGGTCAGCGACCCCGAGGCCAGGATCATCACCCCGTCGTCGCGCAGGCCGCGCAGCGCCTGGCCCACGGCATAGTGGTGCGCCGGGTCGCGATGCGGCTGCACCGACAGCGTGGCGATCGGGATGTCAGCCGCCGGGAACATCCGGCGCAGCGGCACCCAGGCGCCATGATCGAGGCCGCGGCTGTTGTCGACCGCCACCGGCAGGCCGGCCGCGGCGATCCGTTCGGCCGTCAGCCGGGCCAGGCCGGGTGCACCCTGGGCGGGGTAGCGGATCTGGTACAGCGGATCCGGGAAGCCGTAGAAGTCGTGGATCGTCTCCGGCTGCGCCACCGCCCCGACCGTCGGCACCTCGGTCTCGAAATGGGCGGAGACGACGAGGATGGCGTCGGGGCGCGGCAGGCTGGGGCCGAGCGTGTCGAAGAACCGCCCCGCCGGCTCGTCGGACAGCGCCAGCATCGGCGATCCATGGGAGACGAACAGCACAGGCATCGCGGTCATCGGAAATCTCCTGGTCCGCGGCCGGCAGGCCGCTGGGGGTCATCGAGCTGCGACGCGGTGCATCGCGCCTCATCATATTGAACGCATCCCCGGCATTTATAATCGGGCATGACAGCAAGAGATTGTTGCTGCCATATTGACAATCTCATGGAC
>NZ_JBYRFX010000941.1:0-3003 GCF_057815775.1 Inquilinus sp. | reverse complement strand
GGGCAGGGCCGCGGCGATCACGGCGGCGGCCGCGACGGCTTCTGGTGCGTGGCCGGTGCCGGGTTGCGCCTGGCGCCTGAGGCATTCTGGCCGGGCCCGCAGGCCGAAGGCACGGTGCTGTTGCCCCGCGCCGACCTGGCGCTGTGCGATCCGGCGGCGCCCGGCGCCCTGGCCGCGACCGTCATCCGATCCCAGTTCCGCGGCGACCGGCACCTGTTGACGCTGTGCCTCGATGCGGCGCCGGCGGCGACGATCCTGGTCGCGGCGCCGTCCCGTCATGCCGAAGGCAGTCCGGCCGGCCTGATGGTCGCGGCCGAAGCCCTGCGCTGGTTCCCATCCTCTCTCTCGACGAAGAAGGCATCATGATCACGCTCTCCCGCCATCTCCTCGGCGCCGCCGTCGCGGCCGCCGCCGTGATCGCCGCGGCCCTGCCCGCCCAGGCCGACATCACCGTCTATTCGGCGGGCCCGGCCAATCTGATCGAGACCCTGGCCAAGGGCTTCACCACCCAGACCGGCACCAAGGTGGCGGTGTTCCAGGGCACCACCGGCCAGGTCATGGCCCGGATCGAGGCCGAGGCGTCGAACCCGGCGGTCGACGTGCTGATCTCCGCCTCCTGGGACACGGCGACCGATTTCACCAAGCGCGGCTGGCTGGTGCCCTACGCCAGCCCGAACGCGGCCAAGGTGCCGGATTTCCTGAAGACCGACACCGCGGTGGCGCAGGGCGTCTCGGCGCTGGGCATCGCCTGGAACCCGAAGAGCGGCACGCCGCGCCCGGCCGACTGGTCCGACCTGACCCAGGCGGCGTTCAAGGATCTGGTGACGGTGCCGGACCCGGCGCAGTCCGGCGCATCCTTCGAACTGGTGGCGGCGATGCAGGCCAAGTCCGGCGACTGGAGCCTGTTCCAGAACCTGAAGGGCAACGGCGCGGTGGTCGCCGGCGCCAACGCCCAGGCGCTGAACCCGGTGCTGCAGGGCGCCAAGGCCGCCGTGTTCGGCGCGGTCGACTACATCTCGCTCGGCCAGCAGGCGAAGGGGGAGTCGATCGAGGTGATCTTCCCGGCCTCCGGCACCGTGATCGCGCCGCGGCCGGCGATGATCCTGACCTGGTCGAAGCACCAGGACGAGGCCAAGCAGTTCATCGACTACATGCTGTCCGACGAAGGCCAGGCGGCGGTGGCCAAGACCTACCTGATCCCGGCGCGCAGCGACATCGCCGCCGACCGGCCGCTGATCAAGGACCTGAACATCCTGAAGGTCGACGCGGCCACGGTGTACCCGAAGCGCAGCGAGATCCTGGCCCAGTTCACCGCGGCGCTGGGCAAGTGACGGTCACGTCGTAAAGCGATGCGAGGCCTCTCCCGCCGCCGCGGGAGGGGCCTCACAGGCTCCGGGCGTTGCCCTTCAGGATCCGGGCAGAAATGTCGGGCCGGCCCGGGGCTGTCATGGTCACGGCGTCGCCATCGATCGAGATCGCGACGCAATCCTGCTCATGGAACCGGGCCCCGCCATTGGTGACGCAGAGCGTGCCGTCCACGCGAAGCAGCCATTGGATCGGATCGGAACCACCCGTTGCCTTTTTTGCCCGGCCGGCTCCGCCCGACAGGAAATAAAGCCCCCTCTCTTCACCGGCAGGGCCGCCGGGGGCCTCGAAGACGATCGTGTTGCCGACCAGAGCGTCCGCCGTCGCCTGGACGGCGGCGGCAGCGGCCGGCGACAGGTGCCGGGCGTCGCCCGGCAGAAGCTGGCCATGGAAAGGCCCCGTGCCGCTCGTCAAGGTCACAAGGTCACCGGCGATTGAGATGGACAGACAGTAATCCTGCTTTCCCGGCCCGGCCCTAGCGTCAACAAGGCACAGATGTTCGTCGCCGCTTCGCAGCTCCCACTGCTCATCGCCCTGAAGCACCCAATGGGTGAAGTCCGGCTCGTCCCCATTGATGTTCTGGCTTGCACGCCGCAAGGTGCCGTCCGCCAGGAAGTAGAAGGCCGTCGTCTCCAGCCCCGGCGTGATGACGACCGTGTTTCCGACCAGGGCCTCGACCGCGGCCTTGCCGGCCAGCCGGCGTTGCGACGCCGTCGCCGGGTCGAGAGCCCAGGCATCGCCCTGCAGCATCTTGGCCGACCAGGCCGGGCCGTTCGCCGGCGCCAGGGTCACCGTGTCGCCATCGAGCGACAGGGTTCCGCAATCGCCATCCCAGGGCTTGCGGCCGGCATCGGCCACGCAGAAATTCTGGTCGGACAGAACGGACCATTGGATGGGTTTTGCAGCGCTCGTCTCCCCGCCGCGCCGCGTGGCTGCCCGGCCAGTACCTTCAGGCAGAAGATAGACACCCGTCTCTTCCCCGGGGTGGTCGGGCTTGGCATAGACCAGCGTGTTGCCGATCAAGAACCGGGCGGCCTGATATGCGACGACCGGAGCTCCCTCCGCCACCGGAGCCAGGGCCGTCCCGGCCAGCGCCAGAGAGACGGCCAGACTCAAAGCCCTGATCGATATCATTCCATGGCCCCCTCGCCCCATTGCCTCGCTCATCCTGAACCGAATTATGGTTTGTTTGCGAACACAGACGCGGCCCCACCAGCGGGAAAGGCGATGCAGATCCATGGCGACTGATCGGTCCAACGCCCCCGCGATGGGGGCCACGCGCGGCACGGCAATCCTGGTCTGGACGACGATCGCCATCCTGGCCGTGGTCGTGGCGCTGCCCCTCACCTTCATCCTGCTGCAGGCGATCTTCCCTGCCCTCGGCCAGGGCAGCTTTGCCGCCCCGTTCAGCCGCGTCGGCGACGTGCTGGGCGACGCGGCGCTGCTGCAGCTGACGCTGAACACCCTGGCGCTCGGCGGTGCCGTGGTGATCGGCACCGCGCTGCTGGGCGTGCCCCTGGGCATGCTGCGGGCGCTGTTCCGCGTGCCGCTGGCCCGGGTCTGGGACGTGCTGATGCTGCTGCCGCTGATGATCCCGCCCTACATCGCCACGCTGGGCTGGATCATGACGCTGCAGCC
>NZ_JBYRFX010000940.1:0-5707 GCF_057815775.1 Inquilinus sp. | reverse complement strand
GCGGCTACACGACGACGGGCGTCGGCTTCCGCTCGCTGATCGCTGGGGTGATGCAGGGCGGCAAGCTGGCGCATGTCGGCCGGATCGGCACGGGTTTCGGCCGCGACACGGTGGCGCGCCTGCTCCCCAGGCTGAAGGCCCTGGAGACCGGCACGTCGCCGTTCGAGGGCAAGGGCGCGCCGCGCGAGGCGGCGAACGTCCACTGGGTGAAGCCGGAGCTGGTGGCCGAGATCGAATTCGCCGGCTGGACCGGCTCCGGCATGGTACGGCAGGCCGCCTTCAAGGGGCTGCGCGAGGACAAGCCGGCGGCCGAGGTCGAGGCGGAGGAGCCGGCGCCGAGTGCCGAGACCGAGCTGGCGGAGCCGGTTCCCGCGACGAAGTCGAAGCCGGCAAAGCCCAGTGTTCGAACGGGCGGCAAGGCGGTCGTCATGGGCGTGTCCCTGTCCCATGCCGACAAGGCGCTGTGGCCGGATGCCGGCGATGGCGAGCCGGTGACCAAGCGGGATCTGGCACTGTATCTGGAGGCGGTCGGCGCCTGGATGCTGCCGCACATCAAGGGACGGCCCTGCTCGATCCTGCGCGCGCCCGACGGCATCGGCGGCCAGGTGTTCTTCCAGCGCCACGCCATGCCCGGCACATCCAGCCTGATCTCCCTGGTCCGGGTGGCGGGCGACCGCAAGCCGTACCTGCAGATCGACCGGATCGAGGGGCTGGCCGCCGTGGCGCAGTCCGGCGGACTGGAACTGCACCCGTGGAACTGCCTGCCGGGCGCCCCGGATAGTCCCGGGCGCCTGGTGTTCGACCTTGACCCCGGTCCCGGCGTCGACTTTCCCCAGGTGGTGGATGCGGCGCGCGAGATGAAGGACCGGCTGGAGGCGGTCGGGCTGGCCTCGTTCTGCAAGACCACGGGCGGCAAGGGGCTGCATGTGGTGGCGCCCCTGGCGACTGGCCGCGGCAAGGCCCCGGGCTGGCCCGAGGCCAAGGCCTTCGCCAAGGAGATCTGCCGGCAGATGGCGGCGGATGCGCCGGATCTCTATCTGATCAACATGGCCAAGGATCGGCGCCAGGGGAACATCTTCCTCGACTATCTCCGCAACGACCGGATGTCGACCGCGGTGGCGCCGCTGTCGCCCAGGGCGCGGCCGGGGGCGACGGTGTCGATGCCGCTGACCTGGCTGCAGGCCCGCCGCGACCTCGACCCGAAGCGCTTCACCATCCGCACCGCGCCGGCGCTGCTGGCCAAGGGCGATGCCTGGGACGGCTATGACGACGCCGCCAAGCCGCTGGCCGATGCGATCAAGCGGCTGGACAAGGCGAGCAAGGCGGCGGCTTGACCTCAGACTCCGCGCCGCCCTGCCGCACCGCTTGCCTCTTGCGCGGTCCCGGATCCCGCGGTAAACCCGATCCCGCATCCAGAGCTGGGCTGACGCCCACGCCAACCTGCCTCCCGGGCAAGGTGGTGGCTCCTCGCAAGAGGGGCGATGCGGCCGGACCGGCAACAAAACGGGTCGAAAGCCGCGCGTCAGCCCTCCTCGCAACCGCGATGGAGGGTTTTCTATGTCCGAGTACAGCCCCGAGGTCCCGCTCGCCGGCCCAGAAGACACGGTCGAGCGGCTCGATGACCGTCCTTGTCCCGGGCGGCACGACCCCGACCGGCGCGAGATCCTCTACGCCGTCGTGCATCGCGGCGCCGGGTTGTGGACCCATCTTTACCGCGTGGTGATCGCCCGGGCGCTGGTGCGGCCGGAAATCCATCTCGACCGCGTGCTGCCGGGCGACCGGCTCGCCGACCTGCGCCGGGCCTATGCGCCGGAAGCCGAGTTGGCGGCGTAGAGGGCCCGCGAGACCCTACCGCCTCGGTGTCATGCGCAGCAGGAGGCCATCGCGCAGGACATAGTGGTGCAGCAGCGCCGCCAGGGCGTGGGCGCCCGAAAGGACGATGATGATCCAGGCATTCCACTCGTGGAGCAGGCCGATGATCGTGCGCGCCTCGAACGGAACCGCGAAGGGGTCGGGAATGACAAAGAGCCCGAAATACGGCAGCGGCTGCTGCTGGGCCCAGCGGAGCAGGAAGCCCAGCGTCACCTGGGCCGGAAGCAGGATGTAGAAGGCCCAGTGCACGATGCGGGATGCCCGCCGGGCCAAGGCTGGCCCGGCATGGGGCAGTCGGCGGCCCCGGGCGACGCGCCAGAGAATCCGGATCAAGATGATGCCCGCCAGGGTGATTCCCAGCGAGAAATGAAGGTCGATCAGCCACAGCCGCGGCGGCGTACGGCGTTCGAACAGCCGCCAGATCTGGGGCAGGGCGAACAGCACGATGACGAGCAGCGCCGTCAGCCAGTGCAGGATGATCGTCATGCCGTCATAGCGGTCCGGCAGCCGGGCGGCGGCCGGCGCGGGACTCCGGATTTCGTCTGCGGTCATGATCGTGCTCGCGGTATCGGACGGTGGGGGAGGCCTTGGACGGTTCGCGTGTGGCGCTAGAACAGCACTTCGATGCCGGTGAACAGGTCCGTGCTTTCCCAGGCTTTCCCGGAGTAGTAGTCCTGCTTCTGGTAGAACACCTCGGCATAGCTGCCCAATCCCGGCGCAAGGCTGTACAGGACCGTGACTCCGGCGACGTCGTTTCGCTTGAGGTCGACGCCGTTCGTCTCGGGGGATGTCAGGCCACTTCCGGACGGAAGCCAGGTGTAGGAGTAGTAGGCGCTGACCGAGGCGGTTTCGAAGATGTAGGAGAGGTCGAACGACACCGTGTCCATTCCGGTGTTCGAAAGGGCGATGCTGGCGTTGTGCACCCAGTTCACGCTCGCGCCGAAATGGTCGGTCAGGACCTGGCCGCCCAGGCTGACGACGGTCAGGTCGTTGCCCTGCTTGTTGACCTTGGAGTCGATGCCGTCGCCATAGCCGGCCGTCGCGCCGACCGCGAACGAGCCATGGTCGAACTTGCCGCGATACTGCAGGCCGGCCGTCACCACGTTCTGGTAGACGGTGGCATCGTCGTCGGTCAGATCGGCCCGGCCGCTGTTGCCGTCATGCGGGCGCCCGGGCCCGACCTTCGCCCCGTCGACGGGCGTGAAGTCGACCGCGAACTGAAAGCCGCCGATGGATGGCGAGTTGTATTTGATCTTGGTCTGCCGCGAGACGCCGGACTGGCCGCTGGGGTCGAGCGCGAAGAAATCGCTGCCGCCGAACTGGAAAATACCGTCGAGCCCGTCGCCGAAGCCCCCACTCAGGCCCAGCTTCGAATGCACGGCGTCATGGGCGTAGAAATAGCCGATTTCGCCCAGGACCGTCGGTGCGTCGCCGAAGGTCAGGGTGCCGAACGGACCTCTCAGGTAGGCATAGGTCCGGTTGACCTGCGCGCCGGTGCGGCGATCTGTGCTGTCCAGGCGCACCCGGGCGCCATAATCCAGTCCTGAATCGGTGGTGTTGGCGACATCGAACTGCAGCCGCGAACTTGTCATGAAGTCGTAGTTGCGCGAATGCCGGTCCGAACTTGTATCGGAAAGCGAAAGCCCGGCCTGAAAGCCGACAAATCCATTAATTTTTACGAGAATTTCTGCGGATGCGAAAGGCGAGAACGCCGTCATGATGGCGATCGTGGCGCCTTGCGACGCGATCCTCTTCATCAATTCTGCTCCGAGCTGGGCGTGCCGGCACCGTGCCGGTGGAGTCCGGCTGCGGCGAGATTGCACTTTGTTCTACGTAATGCAATCGGAAGCCTGCAAGCCGAATCTTCGCCCTTGCCGGGAAATCTTCATCCGCCCCTGATCGGCAACGGCCAGGGGACCCGCGAAATCTGCCGTGAAGCGCCTTGTGTCCTGGTGGCAGCGTTGCCGGTACAGGGGGCGGCGTCAGCCGAGCCACTGGGACAGTTCGACATCCTCGGCGAACGGCGTGGACAGGTACCCGCCGGCGGGCGAGCGCACGCGGGCGAGGTAGTCGGGGCTGTGGTCGGCATTGTCGGCGATGATGAACGCGCCCGGCCGCAGGCGGCTTTCCACCAGGTCCAGGATCTCCGGATACAGCGCCTTGGCGCCGTCCAGCAGCACCAGGTCGATGCTGTCGGGCAGGTCGGTGGCCAGCGTCTGCAGCGCGTCGCCCATCCGGATCTCCACCAAATCGATCACGCCGCCGGCCGCCAGGTTCTCCCGCGCCCGAGCCACCTTGGACGGCTCGAACTCGCTGGTGATCAGGCGGCCGCCGCCATTGTCCCGCAGGGCGGCGGCGAGATGCAGGGTCGAGATGCCGAACGACGTCCCGAACTCGACGATGGTCCGCGCGCCGCACCCCCGCGCCAGCATGTACAGCCGCGCGCCGGTCTCGCGCGAGACCGGCAGCGGGAAGTCCTTCAGGCGGGTATAGAGCTCGAGATAGTCGGTCTTGCTGCGCATCAGGCGTGTCCGCTCTTCGGCGGAGACATCGGCGAAGGCAGGGTTCGCCATCGGCGAGGCCGCCTCGGCCTCCGCGAACAGGCGGTCGAGCAGGGGCGCAAGCGGGGCGGTGGTGAGGGTGGTCATGCAGCTCTCTGGTCCAAGTCGGCGCGGTTTTGCGCCGGCCCCAGAAATACGACCAATTCGTCAGGTTTCTGATTCGCATTGCCCCGCCGCCCTAGGGCGCTCGCCGAAGGGCGCGGATTTCCTCGCAAAAACGGGCTGGGCAGGGCGTCCGGCGGTGCCGTTTAGTCCGGTTCTGCGCGGGGTTGTTCAGGTTCCGGGGCTGGGCCGTCGGGGATGCCGACGATATCGACCGGGCGGTCGAACCCGCGCAGCGCGTGCCGGCCGAACGCGTGGCACGGCATGCCCGCCGCCCCGGCCAGATCGGCCGTCATCAGCACGGTCGCGCCGAGATCCTTGGCCAGGGCCTGCAGGCGGGCCGCACGGTTCACCGGCGTGCCGATGATGGTGAACGAGAACCGGCCGGCCGAACCGATATTGCCGTGCACGACGTCGCCGATGTCGATCCCGACCCGGGCGCGCAGCGGCGGACTCGCCTTGCGGGACGGCAGGGCGTTCAGCCGCTCCAGGGCCTGCAGCCCGTCCAGGGCGGCCTGCACCGCGGCGGTGCACAGCGACCGTTCGGCGGCCGCGTCGGGGACCGGGAAGAACATGACGACGGCGTCGCCGACATGGCCCGACACCTGCCCGCCGGCGCGGGACACCGGGTGTGTCATCGTCTCGAAGAAGAGGTTGAGATGGTCGATCAGCGACCGGGCGTCCAGCCGTTCGGTCAGGGCGGTGAATTCGAACAGATCGCAATAGAGGACGATGGCCCGGATCTGTTCGACGTCGCCGAGGCCGACGCGGCCGTCGAGCAGCGCCGTCGCGGCGTTGCCCCCGAGATAGGTCTGCAGCAGGCCGCGGGCGGCGGCGGCGTTCAGCCGCGCGCCCAGCGCCAGGGCGAAGACCGGGGTCACGAGATGCAGCAGTTCGATCTCCGCAGCCGCGAAGCCGCCGGGCCGTGCCGTGGCGAACAGGCTCATCACGTCGTCGAAGAAGCCGAGCGTGGCGTCGGGCGCGAGATGGCTGGCGAAGGCCACGGCATCCGTGGCCCCATCCTGCAGGAAGGGGGCGAACAGGTCGCCGCCGGCATCCGACCGCAGCACCGTGATGTCCTGGCCCAGCATGGCCTGGAACACACCGACAGCCCGGATGCCGTCCGCGGTGTCGTCGATGGCCTGCCGCCACCGCATGACGTGCAGGGCCCG
>NZ_JBYRFX010000939.1:0-3141 GCF_057815775.1 Inquilinus sp. | reverse complement strand
GCCAGCGCGCCTTGCCCTGCAGCACCGGGATCCGGCGATAGGCGCCCAGCGTGCCGCCCGGGTCGAGCCGCGCCTTGCCCGGGTTCAGCCATTGCGGCGCCACCAGCGCCAGCTTCGCCACCTTGGCGTTGTTGCGGCTGGTCCAGGCACCGGCGACCGACCCACCCCAGGACATGGCGACGATGTTGGTCCGCGGGATGCCGCGCCGCTGCAGCACGAAGTCGACGGCGGTGCCGAAGTCGCGCACCCCGGTCTCGGTCCGCCCCAGCGGCGGGTTCTCCTCCGGCGGCCGATCCATCTCCGGCGGCCGGGTCGACCCGCCGGTGCCGCGGACATCAACGGCATGGACGTCGTAGCCGCCGCGGGCGAGGTCATCCATGAAGGAGAAGCCGCCGACCGGCACGTCGAACAGCGCGCCGGAGGAATAGGTGGCGCCATGCATCATCACGATGGTGCGCTCGGCCGAGAAGTCGCGCATCCCGGCCAGCCGTTTGTTGCGGATGTGCAGGCTGATGCCGGGCGTGTCGCTGGGGATCATCGCGTCTTCGACCGCGATCTCCGCGGTTGGGGTAGCTGGGGTCATGGTCTCGGCTCCGGTCACGCGAAGGTCCAGTCGAAGCGGTCGCCGCGGCGGGTGATGCGGCCGGCCGAACTTTCGGGGAAATGACCAGGCAGGATCAGGGCCCCGCTCTCGGCTGCCTCTTCCAGCAGCCAGCGGCGGGAGGCGCGCGCCGGCTCCGGAAACTCGCAGTAGCGCGTGTTCCAGCCCGGCTCGTAGACCTGCAGCGGGTGGTGCATGACGTCGCCGGCGAACAGCGCCTCCTCGCCGCGCGACCGCAGGCGGATCACGGCGTGGTCGATGCTGTGGCCCGGGGTGGGATGGAACGAGATGCCGTCCAGCACCTCGCCGCCATCGACCGACACCAGGTCGGCCAACCCGGCCTCGATCACCGGCCGGACGCTGTCCTGGTAGACGCCGTCGAGCGGCGGATGGTGCGGCGTGCCCAGCGCCGGGTCGGGTCGGAAGCCCGGCTCCGCCCGGTCGGCGAGGCTCTCGCCATAGCGCTGTTCGACCGCCGAGAAATGGTGGCGGGCATTCGCGAAGGTCGGCAGCCAGAGGCCGTCGACCAGCCGCGTGTTCCAGCCGACATGGTCGGCATGGACATGGCTGATCAGCACATGATCCACATCCTCCGGCCGCACCCCGGCCGCCGCCAGGCGCTGCAGGTAGGGCACGTCGAGCTGGTGCATCACCGGCACCGCCGGCCGCTCCTTGCCGTTGCCGGTGGCGGTGTCGATCAGGATGGTGTGGCGCGGCGTCCGCACCAGCCAGCTGTGGATGCCGAGACTGATCGCCCCGGTAGCCGGATCCTGTGCCCCGGCCGGCAGGCGGCCGCGATGCCGGTCGCCGGCTTCCGGATCGATCCCGGGGTAAAGCTCGGCCGGCGAGCCATGGGTCAGCGGGATCTCATCGATCCGGGTGATGATGGCGTCGCCGACGCGAAAGCTGGTGGAGGCCATGGCCGTCTCACTCCTGGAGGGCGCGCCGCTTGACGGCGCCGGCCCAAGACGTATGGTCAGCCCAGTCAACAATCAAATCGATCCGGATCATGGGCTCCATCGATCATTTCGATCTTCGGTCCTTCGACCTGAACCTGCTGGTGGCGTTCGACGCGCTGATGGAGGACCGCACCGTCACCCGCGCCGCCACCCGGCTGAAGGTGCAGCAGCCGGCGATGAGCCACAGCCTGTCGACCTTGCGGGTGCTGCTGCAGGACGAGCTGTTCGTGCGGGTCGGCCAGGTGATGCAGCCAACCGCCCGGGCGCGCGCCCTGGCGCCGCGGATCCGGCTGGCGCTGCAGCAGATGCAGGACGTGCTGCACGCCGAGGACAGCTTCGACCCGGAGACGCAGGACCGGATCTTCCGGCTGGGCTTTTCCAGCGAGCTGGAGCTGCTGCTGATGCCGGACCTGACGGCGGAGCTGCGGCGCACGGCCCCGGGGCTCCGGCTGATCGGCCGCCCGGTGTTCCGCGATGATGTCCACCGGCTGCTGGACGATGGCGAGATCGACTTGGCGGTGGGCTGCTTCGACCACGGCGCCAGCCGGCACCACGGCATCAAGCTGTTCGACCAGGCCTTGGCCTGCTGCTTCAACCGGGACCTGCTGCCGCTGGACCCGCCGATCGACCTGGACACCTACCTGTCGACCGGCCACGCGCTGGTGACGCTGAACACCCTGCTGCAGGGCTGCCTGGACGAGGCGCTGGGCCGGGTCGGCGCCACCTTGAACGTGGCGATGGCATCAGCCGAGTTCATGACCGTGCTGTCGACCGCGGCCGAGGCGCCGGTGCTGGCGACCCTGCCGGCGCGCATGGCCCGGCGCTATGGCCCCCGATTCGGCCTGACGCTGAGCCCGCTGCCTTTGCCGCTGGAATTGCGGATGCCGGCGGTGGCGATGGTGTGGTCGGCCCGGACCGACCGCGACCCAGGCGCCGCCTGGCTGCGCGACCGGGTGGTGCCGATCCTGCAGCGCCAAGCAGGCTGAACCAGACCGGGTCGGCCGTTCAGTTCACGCCGCGGGTCGAGCGCAGACCGAAATCGCCGCCGAAGTTGACCAGCATCACGCCGTTCCAGCCGTCGCGGAAGCCGTTGTCGCTGGCCTCGAGGATGGTCTTGCCGTCGAGGGCCACGACCATCCGGCCGGCGGCGTCGCGGGTCCAGGTCAGGCGGGTGCGGGTTTCGCGATGCAGCGCCGGCGTGTTGGTGGTCTGGGCCAGCTGGGTGATGCCCGACCGGCCCGAGCGGTACAGCGCGAAGGTCGGGCTGGTGGTCGGCAGGTAGACCAGGCGGAAGCCGGATTCCTTGGTCTCGCCCTGGTAGACCCGGATCTCGAACTGCCCGGCATTGGCCAGGTCGGCGAGGTCGAATTCGAGCCCGAAATTGTTCTTCAGCCCCTGCTGCAGCGCGATCGCCGCGACGCCGCCCTGGGTCTGGCCCTGGGCCGCACGGGTGTCGCTGTGCAGGCCGTTCGAATCGACCGTCCAGGTGCCTTGCAGCGACGTCCAGGTCGGGTTGGCGGTGTAATTGCCATCGCTGAAATCGTCGCTGAAAACACGGGTGCCGGCGAGCGAGGCCGCGGC
>NZ_JBYRFX010000938.1:0-3021 GCF_057815775.1 Inquilinus sp. | reverse complement strand
GCTGCTGATCCGCGCCGACATGGACGCCCTGCCGATCCATGAGATGACCGGCCAGCCCTTCGCCAGCATCGTGGCCGGCAAGATGCATGCCTGCGGCCATGACATCCACACCGCCACCCTGATCGGCGTCGGCGCCAGATCCTTCAGCACGGCGCCGACGCCGATCAGGGTGGCGGTGTGGATGTCATGGCCGCAGGCATGCATCTTGCCGGCCACGATGCTGGCGAAGGGCTGGCCGGTCATCTCATGGATCGGCAGGGCGTCCATGTCGGCGCGGATCAGCAGCATGGGCCCGGGTGCGCCGCCCTTGATGTCGGCGACGATGCCGGTGCGGCCGATGCCGCTGCGGTAGGCGATGCCGAGCTTGTCCAGCTCGGCCGCGACGACGCCGGCGGTGCGCTCGACGTCGAAGCCGATCTCCGGATGGGCATGGATGTCGCGCCGGACCTCGATCAGGCCGGGCGCGATCGCCTGCACCGCCTCGTCGATCGAAGCACCGATATCGTTGCGCCTGTCCATGGACCGAATCTCCTGGGGATGCCTGGGGACTCCATCCTGACAGCGCGGCGGGGCTTCTGAACACCCCGGCCGGGCGCATCCCTGGCCGCAGCGCAGGTCATGCGCCACCGATTCCGGTGATTGACGAAGGGCCGGGGGCGCGGGATCATCCCGGAATGACGATCGTGATGACCATCCTCAGCGAACAGCGAGTTTCGCGCCGAAAGGCGGCGGGGCCGGTGTGCGCGGGTGGTCGGGGGAACAGGATCGGGCAGGCGCCCGGATAGTCCCCCCCTCCGATCCGCGATCGTACCGCACCCCGCCGATGACCCATCGGCGGGTTTTTTGTTGCCCTCATCCCAGGACCAGACCAAGGAGCCGGAGATGCCTCCCCCTTCCTCCAACATCATCCCGTTTCCCCGCATCGCCCGGCCGCGGCCGCAGGCGCCCGCCGGATTCTGGGCACTAGTCCGCGCCGCGCTGCGCCGCCGGGTCAGCGATGCCGCAATCGGCAGGCTGAACGACCACCTGCGGCGCGACATCGGCCTCGACGCGCCGCGGGCGCCACCTTTGCCGCGGGAGAGGATCCTGTTTCGGTGAAACCGCCTTAGCCGGCCGGGCTGCGCTTCGCCACCACCAGCTGCGCGGCCTGTGCCGGGGGGACCGGGCCGTCCGCCGTCGGCACGAAGGCGACGTCGTAGATCCCGGGCGTCTTCGGTGCCGCCAGCCGCAGCTTCAGCCCGGTCAGGCCGCTGCCGGCGGCGATGGTTACGCTGTTGACCAGCCGGCTCGAGGTCTTGCCCCGGGCCCGGATCGTCAGGTCGCCGGCGGCCGCGACCCCGTCCGGGAAGGACACGCTGATGGCGATCTCCGACCCGGCCGCGACCCCGGGCATCGGCACGCCGATGCGGATCGGCGCGGGCAAGGGTGCCGCGGGGGTTGCGGCGGGCAGCACCGACTTCTTGCCTTTCTTGCCCTTCAGCTTGCGCGGCCGGGGGGCGGCCATCGCCATCAGGCTCGGAGCGCCCTGTCCGAGCAGTTGGCCCAGGAACGCGACCACCTCCGGCTGGGCGGTGACGGCGATGTGGTTCACCGGCAGCGCCTTCACCAGCAGGTCGGCCCAGCGGGCGGGCACGGCACTCCACAGCGGGACGGTGCCGTCCCCTTCGCTCGACACCACCCGGGACAGGCAGCGATGCATGCCGTTGGCCCCGGGCTGCGGCTCGAACCGCCCACTCTGCACCGTGCCGTCGATGCCGGTCCCGGCGAACAGGTGGTAGTCGACACCCGCCGGCCGGGCGAAGCGGGCCAGCGTGCCGTGCATCGCCTGGGCGGCGGCCAGGCCCGACCACGGCAGCTCCGCATCCGAGAAGAAGGTCTCGGCGTAGATGTCGACCGGCCGGTTCTCGGCGAACACGAATTCCCGCCCGGGGGCGGGCAGCAGCTGATAGCCGGCGGGGTAGTCGACCGGCAGCAGCGACAGGGCGCGGAAGTCGATCGGCCGCAGCACGCATTCGTTCAGCCCGTCCAGCCCGAGGATGCGGAACAGGGCCAGCGGGGCGCCCAGATGCGGCGTCGCCATGCAGATCAGGTGGCGGGTGCGTGCCACGGCGGCCGGGTGGCGGCCATCCTCCAGCATGGTGCGGGCGATCAGCCCACCCATGCTGTGCGCCAGCAGGATGACGTCGTCCGTGGCCGCGGCGACGATGGCGGCCAACTGATCGGCCAGCGTCCTGACATCGATCCGCCAGTCATAGACGAAGGACTGGACCGCGATCCCGGCTGCGTCCAACCCGTCCAGAAGCGCGCCATAGATCGGCTGGATGCAGTCGCCGAGGAAATCGCGTAGCGGCTCGGTGAACTCGATCTTGTCGCTCTTCAGGAAGGCGACGATGGTGTCGGGGCCGGCGCCGCGCGGCGGCCAGATCGAGAGCGGCTTCGATCCGCCGATCTTCGCCGTCGGCACGGCCGCGCATCCCATGATGCCCGGAATGAAAAGGACGGTGGCCATGGCGCGCGCCTCCCGTTCTGAAAATACAGACAATATCCCCTGATTGTATCATTTGGACGGAAATCACGGAATGCCGGCTAGCGCAGGTCGGCGCCGACCGCCTCAGTGACCGAGCGGAAACCGTCGGCGCGCAGCCGGCCGGCCAGGTCGCGCTTGATCGCGCCGACCAGGTCCGGGCCGCGATAGGCCAGGGCGGTGTACAGTTGCACCAGGCTGGCGCCGGCGCGGATCTTGGCATAGGCGTCGGCGCCGCTGGACACGCCGCCGACGCCGACCAGTGGCAGCCGGCCGGCCAGCAGCTTCGCCATCCGCCGCAGCACGGTGGTCGACGGCACCATCAGCGGCCGGCCGCTCAGGCCACCAGGCTCGGTGGCCAGGTCGGGCGGCAGGCCGGCAGGGCGGGCGATGGTGGTGTTGGACACGATCAGTCCGTCGATGCCGGCGGCCAGCACCACCTCGGCCACATCCTCCAGATCCTCCGGCGACAGGTCCGGGGCGATCTTGACCAGCAG
>NZ_JBYRFX010000937.1:0-2400 GCF_057815775.1 Inquilinus sp. | reverse complement strand
CCTTTAAACTCTCCCCCTCCCGCAAGGGGAGGGGGAGAGTTTAAAGGCAGGGCGGTTCAGGAGGTGGGAGAGGCAACGTATTTCCATCTATCCGGCGAGGCCGTGCCATGACCCGCCTGCTCGATCCCGCCACATTGCGCAATGCGGCGCCGGCGCTGTTCCTGCTGGTGCTGGTGGTGGCCATCGCCGCGGTGGAGCCGGGCTTCGGCACGCCGGACACACTGCTGGTGATCCTGGCCGACACCACCACGCTGTTCACCCTGGCCGCGGGGGTGACCTTCGTCATCCTGCTCGGCAGCATCGATCTCAGCATTCCGTCGGTGGCGTCGCTCAGCACCGTCATCGTCGCCCTGCTGCTGCCGCGGATCGGCGTCGGCGCCTTCGCCGTGGCGCTGCTCGCCGGGGCGGCGGCCGGGCTGGTCAGCGGCTTCGTGCATGTGAAGCTGCGGGTGCCGTCCTTCATCGCCACGCTGGCCACCGGCGGCGTGGTCGGCGGCGTGGCGCTGTTCATCTCCGACGCCCGCAACATCGCCATCGCGGCGGACACCCGCGCGCTGCTGGACTGGATCACCGACAAGACCTTGGGCGTGCCGAACATCATCGGCGTCGGGCTGGTGGCGCTGGCCATCGGCGTCTACCTGCAGCGCTTCAGCCGCTTCGGCCGCTACAGCCTCGCCATCGGGGCGGGGGAGCCGGCGGCCTGGGCGGCGGGGATCCGGGTCAACCGGCAGAAGATCCTGGCCTTCATGCTGTCCGGCAGCTTCGCCGCGCTGGCCGGCATCATGCTGGCGGCACGCCTCGCCAGCGGGTCGCCGACCGTCGCCAACCAGTTGCTGCTGCCGGCGATCTCGGCGGTGCTGGTCGGCGGCACCGCCATCACCGGCGGCATCGGCGGCATCGGCCGCACCCTGGTCGGCGCGCTGACCGTCTCGGTCGTGCGCATCGGCATGACCTTCCTCGGCGTCAATATCTTCGCCCAGCAGGTGGTGTTCGGCGCCGTTCTCATCCTGGCCGTCGCGGTGACCCTGGACCGCGGCAAGATCCAGATCGCGAAATAGCCCGCAGGGCCTTGGGGGAATATCAGATGGATCTAGGATTGACCGGCAAGGTCGCGGTCATCACCGGCGCCAGCATCGGCATCGGCTTGGCCGTGGCGGACGTGCTGGCGGCCGAGGGCGTGCATATCGTCCTGGCGGCGCGGCAGCCCGAGCGGCTGGAGGCGGAGGCCGCGGCGCTGGCGCAGCGCCACGGCGTGCGCACCCTGGCGGTGGCCTGCGATGTCGGCACCAAGGCGGGCACGGACGCGCTGGTCGCGGCCGCCGAGCAGGCCTTCGGCGGCGCCGACATCCTGATCAACAACGCCGGCACCGGGTCGAACGAGACGATCATGGAGGCGCCGGACGAGAAGTGGCAGTCCTATTGGGACCTGCATGTCATGGCGGCGGTGCGGCTGGCGCGCGGCTTCGTGCCGGGCATGCGCCGGCGCGGCGGCGGGGTGATCCTGCACAACGCCTCGATCTGCGCGGTGCAGCCGCTGTGGTACGAGCCGATCTACAACGTCACCAAATCGGCGCTGATGATGTTCTCGAAGACCCTCGCCACCGAGGTGGTGAAGGACAACATCCGGGTGAACTGCGTCAATCCCGGCCTGATCCTGACGCCCGACTGGATCAAGACCGCCAAGCAGCTGACCGCCGACACCGGTGGCGACTGGGAAGGGTATCTGCAGGGCGTGGCCGACGAGCACGCCAGCATCAAGCGCTTCGGCACGCCGCAGGAGCTGGCGAATTTCTTCGTCTTCCTGTGCTCCGACAAGGCCAGCTACAGCGTCGGATCGACCTATTTCGTCGATGGCGGGATGCTGAAGACGCTGTGACGGGGGCCGCCGCGCCCAACCCCCACCGTCATCGCGAGCCCCGTAGGGGCGTGGCGATCCAGGATTGCCGCCGCTTGCACGGTTTGCGCCGGCGGGACTGGATCGCGTCGCTACGCTCGCGATGACGGTGAAGAATGGGCGCCGCGCGCATCCGTCGGCACCGGCGTTCAGCCGAGCCTGGCGGCGCGCAGATGCACGGCCGCCCGCAGCCGCTGCCAGGCCTGGGCCTCGCGGCGCCGGATCTCGGCGGCGATCAGCTCTTCATCCGAGGGCCCGTCCGGCGGGCCGGTCGCGGCCGACGGTCCAGCGTCGCCCGCATTGGGCGATCGCCCGGCGTCACCCGGATCGGCCGCTGCCGGCAGGTCCGGCAAGGGCGGCGGTGGTGGCGGGAAGATCTCGTTGGTGTCGGTGTCGAGCATGTAGTGCTCGGTCACGGGACGGCCGAACTCGGCCGACGGCACCCGGCGGAAGCGCCCGCGCCGAAAGCGGATGCCGGCAACGCCGAGGATCTCGGCCTCTTCGGC
>NZ_JBYRFX010000936.1:0-1500 GCF_057815775.1 Inquilinus sp. | reverse complement strand
CCCCAGCACGGTCACCTGCCCCGCGGCGTCGACCTCCACCGACCCGTCCAGCACGAAGATCATCTCCTCGCCGGCATGGTGGTGCTCGGAGTCCCGGACCGCCGCCATCGGCAGATCGACGATGAAGACATTCGCGGCGCCGGCATCGCCCGGCCGGCTGAGGGGCGAGAACGCATAGCCGGCATCCTCGGGCGCCATCGTCCTGAAATGGCGGCCATCCCGGCGCACGATGTGGAGCACGGCGTCGTCGCCGACCTCGCCGAGCAGCGTCGACACGGAGGTCTGCAGCGCCTGCGACAGCCGCAGCAGGGCTGCGATCGACAGCGTCTTCTGACCCCGCTCGAACCGGGACAGATGCCCTTTGCTGAGCCCCGTCTGGACCGCCAGCGCATCGAGCGTCAGGCCACGCCGCAGCCGCAGCGCCCGCGCCTGGACGCCGTGGGGGGCGCCGCCGGCCTCACCAGTCCTTTGTCCGTCAGACAATCCCGTACCCCCAGGCCGCAACGCAACGCTGGGCAGCACTGTAGGGAGGATCGCCGCCCGGACAAACATCTTGCACCATCGGCTCGTCCCTGCCATCAATTTGTCCATTGGACAACAAAGTTGTCTCGTGGAGTGAATGCGATGACCAGCCCCGATGCCGGCTCGGCCAGCTTCGATATCAGCATCCCCGCCGCAACCTGGACCGGGACGGTCGAGGCGCTGCACTTCACCCCGCGCTCGTTCCTGCCGATGCACGCGGCGCCGCTTCTGACCCTGGTCGCCGGCGTGGGCATCGTGGGCGACCGCTATGCCAATGGTGACGGCTTCTACTCCGATCGGCCCGAGGAGGGCCGCCAGATCACCCTGTTCGAGGCGGAGACGCTGGAGGCCTTGCTGCGCGACCATGCCGTCACCCTGGCGGCCGGCGACCACCGCCGCAACGTCACCACCCGCGGTGTGCCGCTGAACCACCTGGTCGGCCGGCGCTTCCGGATCGGCACGACGCTGATCGAGGGCACCCGGCTGAGCACGCCGTGCCGGCATATCGAGCAGATCACCGGCCAGGAGATCTTCACGCTGCTGCTGCACCGTTCCGGCCTGAACGCCCGGATCCTGGAGGGCGGCGTGATCCGCTGCGGCGACACCGTCCGGCCGGCATGAGCGCCTGAATGCCCAAGCTGATCCATCGCGTCACCACGATCGTCCGCCGCATCCGCCGCGTTTCGGACGACGTGCTGTCCTTCGAGCTGGCCGACCCCGATGATTGGGAGCTGCCGCCCTTCACTGCCGGGGCCCATATCGACGTCCACCTGCCGAACGGCAAGGTCCGGCAATATTCGCTGCATGGCGACCCGGCGGAGGGAAACCGCTACCGGATCGCGGTCAAGCGCGCGGCGGCCGGCCGCGGCGGGTCGGCCTGCCTGCATGAGGATGTCGCCGAGGGCGACATCCTGCCGGTGTCGCTGCCGCGGAACCACTTCCCCCTGGCCGCGGCGCCGCACCATGTGCTGATCGCCG
>NZ_JBYRFX010000935.1:0-6037 GCF_057815775.1 Inquilinus sp. | reverse complement strand
CGGCTGTTCCGGTCGAACGACAACCGCAGCGTCGTGCTGGTCAGCGTGTTCGAGACGACCGAGGACGCCCAGCGCTTCCGGCAGGATCCCCGCCTGACCGACCATCTGGCCCGGGCCCAGCCCATGATCGAGAGCGCCGTGCCGGGGGTTTATGAGACGGCGTATGAGGTGGGCGCGATCTGACCCTGCGAAACCGGACAGGCAGCCGGCGGCATACGAAGACGTAATTGGACTCGGCCGTCTGCCGCCCGTATTCGGCACGGCTGCGCCCCTGACACGGTTTTGTTGCCGCCATGCTGCTCGATCTTCCCCTGTCCGTGAGCCGCCCGGCCGGCGAGACCCGCCGGATCCTGGCGCTGCTGGCGGCGCATGTCGTTGCCTGGACCGGCTTCTGCCTGCTGTACCTCGCGCCGTCCGACCTGCAGAACGACATGACCGAGGCCTTCTCCTGGGCGCAGGAGTTGCAGCTCGGCTACTACAAGCACCCGCCCTTCTATGCCTGGGTGGTCAAGGGCTGGTTCAGCGTCCTGCCCACCACGGACTGGGCCTTCTACCTGCTGGCCGCGGTGAACGGCGCGATCGGCCTGGCCGCGGTCTGGGGCATCGCCGGGCGTTACCTCTCGGGGCCGGCCCGGCTGGCGGCGGTGCTGCTGCTGGAATTCCTGCCGTTCTATACATTCCAGTCGTTCAACTTCAACGCCAACTCGATCCAGCTGTCGCTGTGGCCGCTGACCGTCTTCCTGTTCCTGCGGTCCTTCGACCGGCGCGACCTGGGCAGCGCTGTGGCCCTGGGGGCAGTGGCGGCGGCGGCGATGCTGTCGAAATACTATAGCGGCATCATTTTGGCCTGCTGCCTGGCCGCGGCGCTGGCCCATCCGGACCGCCGCCGCTACTTCGCCAGCCCCGCCCCCTATGTCGCCCTGCTGGTGCTGGCCGCCGGCCTGGCACCGCATGTGCTGTGGCACCTGCACACCGCGATCGGGCCGATGGAGTACATGGCCAGCAAGGGCAGCCCGCGCTACAGCCTGATCCTGGCCAAGGCCGGGCTGTTCGTCGTCGGCTGCACCGCGCTGCACGCCCTGCTCGGCGTCATCCTGGCCTGGCTGTGGTCGCGCGGCGGCACCGGCCCGGCCGCGGACCGGCCTGCCATGGTCAGCAGCGCTACTGACCCAGTCGGGGACCGCCGGGCGCTGGCGATCTTCGCCCTCGGCCCCTTCCTCCTCACCGTGCTGATCGCCCTGGTGGCCTCGGTGCGGATCAACACCCATTTCGCCATCCCGATCTTCGCCCTGTCGCCGCTGGCCGCGCTCGTCTGGCTGCGCCTGGGCATCGACGCGACGACGCTGCGGCGCCTGGCCACCCTGGCCGCCGCCTGGCTGCTGCTGCTGCTGGTGGTCGCGCCAGTCGCCGGCGCCTGGACCCTGCGCGGCAATGTCGAGCTGGCGGCCGAGCCCCGGCAGGCGGTGGCCGAACGGGTGACGGCACTGTGGCGCACCGAGGTCGGCCAGAAGCTGGCGGTGGTGGCCGGGACCGAGAGCTATGCCCTGGGCACCACCTTCTACAGCCCCGACCACCCGAGCGACTTCACCGCCTTCGCCACCGCCTATGCCCCCTGGATCGACGCCGACCGGCTGCGCCGCGACGGCCTGGCGGTGATCTGCCGAGCCGATGACGGCTGGTGCCTGGACGAGGCTGCGAAGTATGACGGGCTGCAGAGCTGGCGTGGCCAGTTCAGCCTGAACAAGACGCTGTTCGGGCTGGTCGGCCGCAGCTTCGATTTCATCGTGGTGTTCGTCCGCCCGGGCCAGGACCTGCCGATGGAGCCCCGCAAGCTTCGTCCGTTCTGACGGTAACGGCAGACTCGGTCTAAGGTGGGCTCACACCGTCGGAACGAGGCCATCATGCGCAAGACCCACGACATCCCGCGCGGGCGGGTGGACAGCTTCACCCTCGACAGCAAGGCGCTGCAGGGCAACCTGCTGGGCGACCCCACGGAGCGGAGGATCGACGTCTACATCCCCGCCGGCCATGACGGGCACGGCCTGCCGCTGCTGGTCGACCTGGTGGGCTTCACCGCCGGCGGCCCCGTCCACACCAACTGGAAGAATTTCGGCGAGAACGTGCCGGAGCGCGCCGACCGGCTGATTGCCGCGGGCACGCTGCCGCCGGTCGCAATCGCCTTCCCCGATTGCTTCACCCGGCTGGGCGGCAACCAGTACATCAACTCCGCCGCCCTGGGCCGGTGGGAGGATTTCCTGGTCGACGAGATGCTGCCGGCGGTCGAATCCCGCCTGGGCTGCGGCGGGCCCGGCCGGCGTGGCGTGTTCGGCAAGAGCTCCGGCGGCTATGGCTCGATCATCCACGCCATGCGCCGCGCCGATGTGTGGAGCGCCGCGGCCTGCCATTCCGGCGATATGGGGTTCGAGCTGGCCTATCTGCTGGAGATGCCGGCCGTGCTGCGAACGCTGGCCAAGCATGACGGATCGATCGAGCGCTTCATCACCGCGCTGGAGACGGCGAACAAGCCGGGCGATTCCGACATCCATATCCTGATGCAGCTGGCGATGGCCGCGACCTACGACCCCGACCCGTCGCAGTTCCTGGGCATCCGCCTGCCGGTCGATCTCCACACCTGCGCGCTGATCGAGGACCGCTGGGCCAACTGGCTGAAATGGGACCCGGCGCTGATCGTCGACCAGCATGCCGACGCCCTGCGGTCGCTGAAGGGGCTGTACATCGATTGCGGCTCCATCGACCAGTACAACCTGGTCTATGGCGCCCGCCGCCTGCATGCTTCGCTGGAGCGGCTGGGCGTGACGCACCGGTACGAGGAATTCCCGGACAACCACTCCTCGGTCGACTACCGGATGGACGAAAGCCTGCCCTTCCTCGGCCGGGCCCTGACCGAAGGCTAGATAAAAGCCGCCAGGCCGCTCGAGGCGTTGGCGCCGCCGTCGACCGGCAGGTTGACGCCGTTGACGAAGCTGGCATCCGCGCTGGCCAGGAACGCGATCACACTCGCGATCTCCTCCGGCTGTGCGCCGCGGGCCAGCGGGGTGCGGGCCAGCAACCGCTCCAGCAGCTCCGGATACTGCTCGAACGCCGGCTTGTTCATGTCGGTGAAGGTCACGCCGGGGCTGACGGCGTTGACCCGCACGCCCCGGCCGCCAAATTCCAGCGCCAGGCTGCGGGTCAGGTTGCTGACCGCGCCCTTGGCTGCGTTGTAGGCGGCCAGGCCGGCATCGCCGCCCAGCCCGCCGACCGAGGAGACGTTGACGATCGACCCGCGGCTTTCCAGCAGATAGGGCAGCACCGTCCGGGTCATGTTGAAGACGCCGTCGAGATTGGTCTCGATGGTCTGGTGCCAATCCGCCGCCGTCAGGTCGAGGAAGCCGCCGGCCGAGGCGACCCCGGCATTGTTCACCAGGACGTTGATGCGCTTGAACCGGGCGACCACCTCGCCCACCAGCAGCCGCACATCGATGGAGATCGAGACGTCGCAGGGCTGCACCAGGCAGCGCTCGCCGCCGAATTCTTCCGCCAGATGCTCCAGCGGCTCCGTCCTGCGGCCGGCGAGGATGACGGTCGCGCCTTCAGCCCAGAACCGCCGCGCCGTGGCCGCCCCGATGCCGGAGCCGGCCCCGGTCACAATCACGACCTGGTCATGGAATCGCTGCGAGCCCATCGTATCCCTGTCCCTTCCGGACGGGATTCCTCGGGTCTTAACCGGCCTCGCACGGCACCATCCGCATGGCATCGGAGGCGAAGCATCGGCCGCGGCGACAACCGCACCCATTGTGATCCCGTCGGCGCCAGCATCGCGTCACGCAGGCTACCGGATGATGACGCCGGCCGGGATTTCAGATTTCAATTGTAGGATGAGTGCCCAACAGAGAGGCAGCGGGCTCGGTCAGGCGATCCGGCTGGTGCCGAATTTACCGCCGGGCCGGTACCGGTCGAGATAGCTCGGCAGGATCAGTTCGGTGGGCGTCGCCCGGATGCCGAGATCGGCCAGGGTCTTGGCCCCCGGCGCCACGACATTGTCGAGCTTCAGCTGCACCACCTGGTCCGGCGTCAGCGGTGGGTTCGGCAGCAGGCTGAACAGGCGCGCCTGCAGCGACGCCATGCCCCAGGACAGCGACACCAGCCGCTTCTTGCGACCCGTTTCCTTCAGGGTCAGAGCCATCAGCTCGCGGAAGCTGTAGACCCGCGGCCCGCCCAGCTCATAGGTCTGGCCGGCCGTGCCCTCCCCTTCCAGGCAGGCCACGATGGCATCCGCCACGTCCTGGACATAGACCGGCTGGAACCGGCTGGTGCCCCCGCCGAACAGCGGCAGGAAGGGCGCGTTGCGTGCCAGCCCGGCGAAGAGGTTGAAGAAGCCGTCCTCGGGCCCGAAGATCACGCTCGGCCGCACGATCGTGGCGGCCGGGAAGGCCGCGCGCACCGCCGCTTCGCCGCCGGCCTTGCTGCGGGCATAGGCGGACGGGCTGTCGGCCGAGGCGCCGATCGCCGAGATCTGGACGAAGCGGGTGGCGCCGGCAGCGGCCGCCGCCCGGGCGACGCGCCCGGCGGCCTCGTTCTGGACCGCGTCGAAGCGCTGCTTGCCGCGTTCGAACAGGATGCCGACGAGGTTCACCACCGCATGGGCGCCGGCCACGGCGGCGGCGACGGAGCCATCGTCACGCACATCGGCGAAGACGGGCACCACCTGGCCGACCGACCCCGACACCTTCAGCGACAGGGCCCGGTCCGGATGACGCGAGGCCACGATGATTCGCCAGCCGCGATGGGCCAGCCGCTGCGCCACGTAGCGGCCGACGAACCCGGTGCCGCCGAAAAGGGTGACCGTCTTTTCGCCAATGGTGTCCAGCGTCATGTTCTCGCCCTGCGAACCTGCCCGGGCCGCACCCGCTGGCGACCCGGCCCTCTTATATCCGAGGCGCCGGGCGTTTCAAACGACCGCGCTCGGAAAAACATGCCCGTCCCGATGTGATGCTTGACAAGGCCGGGGGCAGGGCACGATATTCCGCGCCGTTCGCCGGGGGCCCCCAAACCCCTGGTTCGATAGTGGGGCTGTAGCTCAGTTGGGAGAGCGCCTCGTTCGCAATGAGGAGGTCAGCGGTTCGATCCCGCTCAGCTCCACCATCCCTCCCCGATGGTGACCCCGGACACGACAACGGCCGAACGCCCCTTGCGAGGCGCACGGCCGTCGCCGCATGTCCGCCAGCCGGATCATTGCCCGGCCGGCGGAAAAGATCAGACTGATCTAGCGTCCGCGCCGCATCATGCCGGCGACCGCCATCACGATGAAGATCACGAGCGCGACCCAGAAGAGCATCTTGGCGCCGGCCATCGCCGTGCCCGCCACGCCGCCGAAGCCGAGCACGGCGGCGACCAGCGCGACGATCAGGAAGATGACGGCCCAGTGAAGCAGACTGCCGAACATGGCGGGTATCCCCATTCTTGCCATCCCGCCGGCGACGCCGGCGATCTATGACAGGCAACGGGGTCTCAGGCCCGACAGTTCCGCTTCGGTCCGTCGATCCTGCAACCGGACACGGCCGCCTGAGGCGGCGTGCCGGAAGGCTCCTCAGCCCGCGATGTATTCCCGCAGGCTTTCGGCCTCGCTCTCGATCTCGTCGAGCCGGGCCTTGACCACGTCGCCGATGCTGATCATGCCGCAGAGCAGCCCCTGGTCGTCGACCACCGGCATGTGCCGGAAGCGGCGCTCGGTCATCTTTCCCATGATCTCGGCCACCGTGTCCTCGACACCACAGGTGATCACGGGCTTGACCATGATCGACGCCACCGTGTGCTCCAGCAAAGCCGGGCCGCGGTCGGCGAGACGGTGGACCACATCGCGTTCGGACAGGATGCCTTCGATTTGGCGGCCGTCTTTGCTGACGATGACGGCGCCGATGCGCTTGTCGCGCAGGATCGTCACCAATTCGGCCAGCAGCAAGTCCGGCGCGACGTGAACGACGGTATTCCCCTTCACATTCAGAATGCGGGCAACGTTCATGGCGAGTCCCCGATC
>NZ_JBYRFX010000934.1:0-4336 GCF_057815775.1 Inquilinus sp. | reverse complement strand
CCCCCCACGGCTTTACCGTCGCCCATTGCGTCACCGGCATCAGTGGGCGCCAGCCGTGGAAGCCGCCGATCGGCTCGGCGCGCGACACGGCGATGCGGGTCAGGCTGCCGCCCAGCCGGGCGTGGTGGCCGACCACCGCGGCCTCGCCCTCCGCCGTCACCACATTGGCGACGAGACGGCCGCCCGACGGCAGCGCCGCCCAGCAGGCTTCGACCACGCCATCCCCGGTGACGCCGCCGCCGACGAACACCGCGTCGGGCCGCGGCAGGTCGCCCGCCAGCGCATCCGGAGCCTCGCCGCGCAGCACCTTCAGGAACGGGGTGCCCAGCGCCGCCGCGTTCTGCGCGATCAGGGCGATCCGGCTGTCGTCGCGTTCGATCGCCACGGCCCGGCTGCGCGGATCGCAGCGCATCCACTCAATGGCGATGGAGCCGCAGCCGGCGCCGACATCCCACAGCATCTGCCCGGGCGATGGCGCCAGCGCCGCCAGGGTCATCGCCCGCATCTCGCGCTTGGTCAGCTGGCCGTCATGGGCGAAGGCGTCGTCCGGCAGGCCCGGCACGGTCGGGAAGACTCTCGTCCCCGGCCCGGCGACGCAGTCGACCGCGATGGTGTTGAGGTCATCGACCTCCTGGCCGTCCCAGGTCCCGGCCGTGGCACGGGTGATGCGCTCGCCTTGCCCGCCCATCCGCTCCAGCACACTGAAGCCACTGCGGCCCCAGCCGGTGTCGCGCAGCAAGGCGGCCAGCCGGCCCGGCGTGGTGCGGTCGGCGCTGAGCACCAGAAGCTTCGCACCGGGCTGCAGATGCGGCACCGCCAGCTCCAGCGGCCGGCCGTGCAGCGTCACCATGCGCACCTCGACCAGCGGCCAGCCCAGCCGGGCGCAGGCCAGGCTGAAGGCGGAGGGCGCCGGCACCACCACCATCTCGGCGATCGGGATGCGGCGCGACAGGGTGACGCCGACGCCGAAGCACATCGGATCGCCGCTGGCCAGCACGCAGACCCGGCGGCCGCGCAGCGCCTCGATCTCCGGCACCAGCGCCAGCAGCTGCGGCGGCCAGGGGATCCGGCGGCGGCCGTCCTCGGGCACCATCTCCAGGTGCCGCTTGCCGCCGACCACGATCTCGGCGCTGTCGTAAAGCGCGCGGGCGGTCGGCGCCAAGCCATCAAGCCCGTCCTCGCCGATGCCGATGACCGAGAGCCAGGGGGTCATCAGATCCCGTCCCGCGCCAAAGCATTGACCGCGGCCGAGGCCATGGCGCTGCCGCCGCGCCGCCCGGGCAGGGTCAGGAACGGCACGCCGAGGCCGCTATCGACCAGCGCCGCCTTGGATTCGGCGGCGCCGACGAAGCCGACGGGGAAGCCGAGGATCGCCGCCGGCTTCGGCGCGCCGTCGGCCAGCAGTTCCAGCAGCCGGAACAGCGCTGTCGGCGCATTGCCGATCGCCACCACCGCGCCGTCCAGCCGGTCGCGCCACAGCTCGACCATCGCGGCGGAGCGGGTGGTGCCCAGGCGCCGCGCCAGGTCGGGCAGCGACGGGTCTCCGATCAGCGAGACCACATCATTTCCTGCCGGCAGCCGCGCCCGGATGATGCCGACCTCGACCATGCGGCAATCCGCCAGCACCGGCGCGCCGGCCGCCAGGGCGGCCCGGCCGCGCGCGGCCACATCGGGGTCGAAGGCCAGGTCGTCAACCACCTCGACCATGCCGCAGGCATGGGCCACGCGGATGGCGATCTCGGCGACATCGGCCGGGAACCGCTCCAGCCGCGCCTCGGCCCGGATGGTGGCGAAGGACTGGCGGTAGATCGCGTCGGGGTCGCGGAGATAGTCGGTGCGACCCGGCGAAGCCTCTCCCCGGGAGGACAGGGCGAGGCCGCGCCGCTTCTCGATCTCGTCGAGCAGCGGCAGCGGTTCGTCGCCGGGGATGTAGGAAGACCGCGCCATCCCAGCCCTCACCCGGCCTTCTTCAGGCTCTTCGGCCCCAGCGGGTGGTCGGCATGGGGATAGGGATGATGGTGATGGCCGTGATCGTGCCCATGGCTGTGGCCATGGTCATGGCTGTGCCCATGATCGTGGCTATGCCCGTGATCGTGGTCGTGGCCATGCGCGTGATCGTGAGGATGGTCGTGGTCGTGGTCGTGCCCATGCTCATGCGCCGGCCCCCCCACGATGCCCTCGACATGGTGGTGGTGGCTTTCCTGCGGCAGGCCGACCTCGGCCTCGAAGCCCAGCACCTGCATCCGGTACTTGCACATCTGGCAGTTCATGTTGCCGGTGCCGTCCAGGATCTCGCCGATCCGTTCCTCCAGCGTCGCCAGCACCATCGGGTGGTCGCTGAGGTAGCGCGCCTTGACGAATTCGATCTCCGGATGGCGCGCGGCCACCACATCGGTGGCGTCGTAGATCCGGTCGACCAGGATGCCGGTGAACAGGAAATACGGGAACACGACGATGCGGCGATAGCCCAGCTTGGCCGCATGCTCCAGCGCCGGCTCGACCAGCGGGAAGGTCACGCCGGAATAGGCGGTCTCGCCCCAGCCGAAGCCCAGGCCTTCCCAGATCATCCGCATGACCTTGGCGACATTGGAATTGGCGTCGGGGTCCGAGGCGCCGCGGCCGACCACCACCAGCATGGTCTCGTGCAGCGGCACCGGCCCGTCTTCGCGGCGCCCATCGGCGATCTCCACCGCCTCCTGCACCCGCTCGCCGGCGGCGCGCAGCATCTTCACGTCGATGCCGAGTTCGCGACCGTAGCGGATGGTCAGGCCGGGATGCTGCGCCTGGTAGGTGTTCAGCACCGAGGGGATGTCGTTCTTGGCGTGGCCGGCGGCGAACAGCATGCCGGGGATCGCCAGCACCTCGGTCACGCCCTTGGCCTGCAGCCGGTCCAGCCCATCGCGGATGATCGGCCGGGCGAATTCGAGATAGCCGTAATCGACCTCGTATTGCGGCAGGCGCTTGCGCAACTGCAGCGAGACGGCGGCGAATTCGTCCACGGCTCCCTGATCCCGGCTGCCATGGCCGCAGATCATCACACCCAGCTTGCCCGCCATCATGCCTCCTGGCCCCACGCCAATGCCGGCACGACCGGGACGAATCCCGGCAGCGGACGGTGGGCGGCACGCGCGGATATCGCTTGGATCTATCCGTCCGAAGAAACCCCGTCACTGCAAGTGTCCCGGGGGCGTCGCAGGACGCACCGTCGACGTCCTGGCCGGCACATTGCTATAGCGGTCCCCTCCGATGCAACAGGCGACGCGACTCCCCATGGACGATCTGCGACCCGGAAGGCTCTTCGTCTTCGGCCTCGGCTACAGCATGACGCGGCTGGCGCGGCGCCTGCGCGACCTCGGCTGGCAGGTCGCCGGCACCACCCGCGACCCCGACCGGCTGGCACAGCTGCAGGCCGAGGGCTTCGAGGCCCACGCCTTCGGCCCGAACCAGCCGCTCGACCCCGCATTGCTAGCCGGCACCACCCATCTGGTGCAGTCGATCTCGCCGGAAGACTCGGGCGACCCGGCGGTGCCGGCGCTGACCGCGAGCCTGCGGGCGCTGCCTGGGTTGCGCTGGGTCGGCTACCTCTCGACCCCGGCCGTCTATGGCGACCGCGCCGGCGCCTGGATCGATGAGAGCGCCGACCCCGCCCCCGGCTCGCCGCGCGGCTGGAAGCGGCTGGAGGCCGAGCGCGCCTGGTTCGCCGCCTTCCAGGACACCGGCGTGCCGGTGCAGGTGTTCCGGCTGGCCGGCATCTACGGGCCCGGGCGCAGCGCCTTCGACCAGCTGCGGCGCGGCCGCGCCCGGCGGATCGACAAGCCGGGCCAGGTGTTCAACCGCATCCATGTCGACGACATCGGCAGCATCCTGCTGGCCTCGATCAGCCGGCCGCGTGCCGGGGCGAT
The DNA here is from genome assembly GCF_057815775.1 of Inquilinus sp. Lineage (NCBI taxonomy): Bacteria > Pseudomonadati > Pseudomonadota > Alphaproteobacteria > Rhodospirillales > Rhodospirillaceae > Inquilinus > Inquilinus sp. The sequence continues at coordinate 434 of NZ_JBYRFX010000934.1, read as the reverse complement.
CTACAACGTCGCCGACGGCCACCCGTCCAGCCCGAACGACCCGATCGACTACGCCTGCCAGTTGCTCGGCATCGACCCGCCGCCGCTGGTGCCGTTCGAAGACGCCGGCCTGTCGCCGCTGGGCCGCGAATTCTATGCCGAGTGCAAGCGGCTGACGGTCGACCGCATCAAGGATGAGCTGGGCGTCACGCTGGCCTATCCGAGCTACCGGGAAGGCCTGGACGCGATCTGGGCGGAGGAACGAGCGTAAGGCTGGCCAACTGAAGCCCTCTCACCAACTGTCATGCCCGGACTTGATCCGGGCATCCAGAGGATGTCGACATCCTCTGGATTGCCGGGTCAAGCCCGGCAATGACAGAAAAGGAACGATTGGCCGGCCGCTTTCATCCTTGGCATCGCCGGCCCTTTCGACTCACCGAATCGGGTGCTTATAC
>NZ_JBYRFX010000933.1:0-7830 GCF_057815775.1 Inquilinus sp. | reverse complement strand
GCAACGCGTTAATCGTTCTCCATGCAGCCGGGTAAGATGCGAGAGTTCGAGGGGAAGGCGAGCGTGACCATGGGGGAAACCCGATGACCGAGACGGCGGTCCCCACCACCGCATCCGCCATCACCGCGCCTGCCGCGGCTGGTGGAGCGGACAAGCGCGGCTGGCTGGGCACGGCGGCACTGCTGCTGCCGGCCTATGGCTGGCTGACGCTGGCGATCTTCCTGCCTCTCCTGATGATGCTCGGCTTCAGCTTCCTCAAGGTCGCGCCGTTCGGCGGGCGGGCGATCGTCGCCACCTTCGACAACTACCTCGCCTTCTTCCGCCGGCCCTATCTGCTCGACGTCGCCTGGACCTCGCTGTCGATCGGGTTCTGGACGACAGGCCTGTCGGCGCTGATCGGCCTGCCGGCGGCGCTGGCCCTGGCGCGCGCCACCTTCGGCCGCACCCGGCAGGTGCTGTTCCTGCTGATCATCCTGCCGTTCTGGACCAATGGGCTGGTCCGCGTCTTCTCCTGGACCATGGTGCTGCGCGACGGCGGCATCATCGACGGCCTGTACCACTGGGTCGTGCCGGACGCGGCGCCACTCGGCCTGCTCTACACCTATCCCGCCATCGTGGTCGGGCTGGTGCACGCCTACCTGCCCTACATGATCCTGACCTGCTATCTCAGCGTCGTCGCCATCGACGACCAGATCCTGGAGGCGGCGCGCAGCCTGGGCGCCCGCGCGCCCGTGGTGTTCTGGAAGGTGATCCTGCCGCTGGCGACGCCGGGGCTGATCTCCGGCTCGGTCCTGATCTTCGTGCCCGTGATCGGCAGCTTCATGGAGCCGCGCATCCTCGGCGGCCGGGTCGGCGTCACCATGGGCACGGTGATCGAGGACCAGTTCACCCAGGCCTTCAACTGGCCGCTGGGCGCTGCCCTGTCCTTCATCATGCTGCTGATCGTGCTCGCCATCTTCGCCCTGGCCTCGCCGGTGCTGAAGCGGCAGCAGGGGGGAGGGGCCGCCTGATGACCGGAGTGCGAAGCACGACCCGGGAGGGGACCGACCAATGAAACGCCTGGGCCTGGTTCACCTGCTGCTGGTCATCGCCTTCCTGTACCTGCCGATCACGGTCATGGTGGTGATGGCGTTCAACGCCTCGCCGCTGTACGAGCTGCCGTTCAGCTTCTCGCTCGACTGGTTCGCCAAGCTGCCGGACAACGACCGGTTGCTGACCGCCAGCGGCAACAGCCTGATGCTGGCGGTGACCACCGCGGTGCTGGCGACCGCGATCGGCGTGCCGGCCTCGCTGGCCCTGTCGCGCCGCAAGTTCCGCGGCCGCACCCTGCTGCAGATGCTGCTGCTGCCGCCGATCGCCATTCCCTGGCTGATCACCGGCACGGCGATGCTGGTGTTCTTCTTCTCCACCGGCATCGGCCGCGGCCTGTTCGCCATGACCGTCGGCCATGTCGCGCTGGCCATCCCCTATGTCGTGCTGGTGATCGGCACCGGGCTGCAGTCGCAGCGCGCCGACCTGGAGGAGGCGGCGATGAGCCTGGGGTCGACGCCGCTGCATGCCTTCTTCCGTGTCACCTTGCCGTTGCTGCTGCCCAGCATCATCGCCGCGGCGCTGTTCGCCTTCGCCGTGTCGCTGGACCAGTTCGTGGTCTCCTACTTCCTGGCCACCCCCGGGGTGACGACCTTGCCGGTGGAGATCTACTCCGCCATCCGCAAGGGCTTCACCCCGGAGATCAACGCCATTTCCACCATCCTGCTGGGCGCCTCGATGATCTTGGTCCTGGCCTTCGCCCTTCTGTCGAATATGGGAGGCGCCCGTGAGCGGCGTTGAGGTTACCGCCGTCAGCAAACGCTACGGTGCCGCCACGGTCCTCGACCGGATCACCGCCAGCTTCGAGGCCGGGCGGTTCACCAGCCTGCTCGGCCCCTCCGGCTCGGGCAAGACCACGCTGCTGCGCATCGTCGCCGGCTTCGTCATCCCGGATGAGGGCGAGCTGCGCATCGGCGCCGCCGAGGTGACGCGGGTGCCGGTGTGGAAGCGGCGCATCGGCATGGTGTTCCAGTCCTACGCCCTGTTCCCGCACATGACGGTGCTGGAAAACGTGATGTTCGGCCTGAACCGGCGCGGCGTGCGCGGCCCCTCCGCCGCCAAGGAGGCACGCGAGGCGCTGGAGATGGTGCGGCTGACCGGCTTCGAGGCGCGCAGCCCGAAGCAGCTGTCCGGCGGGCAGCAGCAGCGCGTCGCCCTGGCCCGCGCCATCGTCACCAAGCCCGAGGTGCTGCTGCTGGACGAGCCGCTGTCGGCGCTGGACCGCCGGCTGCGGCAGGAGATGCAGGTCGAGCTGAAGCGCATCCAGCGCGAGAGCGGCCTGACCACCATCTTCGTCACCCATGACCAGGAGGAGGCGCTGACCCTGTCCGACCGCATCGCCATCCTCGACCGCGGCCGCATCGTGCAGGACGGGGTGCCGGGCGAAATCTATGAGCGGCCGCGCACCCGCTTCGCCGCCTCGTTCCTCGGCGACGCCAACTTCCTCGAAGGCACGGTCGCGGCCGGCGGGGAGGGCGTGGCGGTGCCGGGCGCGCTGGTCCGGGTCGCGGGCAGGCTGCCGGCGGCCGGGTCGACCGTGACCCTGGCGGTGCGGCCGGAGAAGATGACGATCCTGGCGCCGAACACCGCCAGCTCGTTCGAGAACGCCCTGCCGGCGACGCTGCGCGAGGTGATCTATGCCGGCGCGGTGTCGACCTACCTGCTGACCGGGACGGATGGCCGCGAGCTGAAGGTGTTCGCCCAGAACCGCGCCCAGGACGGCGCGGGGTTCCAGCCCGGCGCGTCCGTCGTCCTGGCCTGGTCCGCCGCCCACACCATCCCGATGGAAGACTGACCATGCTGCGCTTCGGGCCGCTCGGGCCGAACACCATCCATGTCGCCATCGACCTGCAGCGGCTGTTCGCCGAGGACACGGTGTGGTCGACCCCGACGCTGATGGACATCGTCCCCAACGTCGTCGCCCTGACCAACGCCCAGCCGGGCCGCACCCTGTTCCCGCGCTTCGTCACGCCGCAGGCGGCGGCGGATGCGCCCGGCACCTGGCGCCGCTACTACACCCGCTGGCACGACGTCACCCGGCCGATGCTGGCGCCGGGCATGCTCGACCTGGTGGCGCCGCTGGCGGCGATCGCCCCGCCGGGCAGCATCATCGACAAGCCGACCCATTCCGCCTTCGCCGTGCCGGAGTTCATCGACCGGTTGGCGGCGCTGGGGGCGGACACGCTGCTGGTCACGGGGGTCGAGACCGATGTCTGCGTCCTCGGCACCATCCTCGACGGCATCGACCGCGGCTTCCGCATCGTCACCGTGTCCGATGCGACGACCAGCTCGTCGCTGCCCGGCCATTGCGCCACGCTCGACCTGATCCTGCCGCGCTTCGACCAGCAGGTGGAGATCGTCACGACCGAAGCGGCCCTGCGGGCCTGGAGCTAGTTTCATGCTGCGCGATACCACCGTCCCGCTCGCCCGGGCCTGGAACACTTGGTCCAGCCGCCCGGCCGAGATGGTGTTCCTGCCGCTCGGCGTGCGGGTGACGCCGCTGGCCTTCGCCGGCAGCACCCGCACCGCCACGCTGTTCCCGGCCGGCACCGTCAAATACGGCCGCCACGCCCTGGATGCCTCGCTGGTCGAGCTCGATCTCGACCATGCCGGCACCAACCTGGCCTGGCGCTGGACCAAGCCCGGGCCGTTCGAGGTCGCAGGCACCTGGCGGACACAGCAGAGCGGCGAGTGGGGCCTGCGCTTCTGGATCAACATCTGCCTGTCGGCCGAGGGCGGAGAGGTCGTGCGCTGGGACCCCGCCGGTGCCGCGGTGGTCAAGGTCGGGCACCGCTTCGTCGCCCTGGCCAGTGCCGAGCCGCCGGTGCAGGTCACCGGCCACGCCACGGTCGAGGCCGCGGCCGAAGACTACGAGACCAACGGCTATTTCCACCTGGGGTCGCGGTCGGAGGCGGCGCCGGTGCTGGTGCTGCGCTTCAACCTGGAGATGATGAGGAATGGCGGCGTCGGCGTCGCCGTGGCCGACCGGGCGGACCTCGCCATCGCGCGCGCCAAGGCGCTGGCGGCCGCGCCGGGCGATGCGCCTGTTCTCCCCGGCCAGACCGGTGCCCAGGCCGGGTCGCTCGATGCGCTGCGCGACGTCATGGCCTGGAACAGCGTGTGGGACGAGGTCAATGGCCGGCCCTACACCTCGATCAGCCGCAACTGGAACCTGTCGAAGTTCGGTGGCTTCGGCGTCTGGCTGAACGACCAGCTGTACAACGCCCTGCTGACCGGCTTCTTCGACCAGGAGATGGCGCGCGAGAACCTCGCCGCGTCCCTGGCCAGCGCCACGCCGCAGGGCAATCTCGCCTGCCTGCTGACCGCGAACGACGCCTGGGTCGACCGCACCCAGCTGCCGATCGGGTCGTTCCTGCTGTGGCTGCTTTACCTCCGCTCCCGCTCCCGCCCGATCCTGGAGCTGGCCTATGAGACGCTGGCCCGCAACCACGCCTGGTGGTGGCGCGAGCGCGACCCACAGAACCGCGGCCTGGTGTCCTACGGCACCTCGGATGTCGGCGAGGGGCTGTACAAGGGCACCTCCTTCGGCGCCCGCAACGAATCCAGCATGGACAACTCGCCGATCCATGACGAGGCGGCGTACGACCCGGAAACGCGGACGCTGCGGTCGGTGGATTTCGGGCTGAACAGCCTGCTGGCCTTCGATGCCGAGGTGCTGTCCTGGATCGCGGCCGAGCTGGGCGACGACGCGGCGGCCGCGTCGCATGCCGAGATCGCCGACCGCACCCGGCGGGCGATCGGCGCCGAGCTGTGGGACGACAGCCGCGGTATCTTCGCCAACCGGCTGTGGTCGGGCGATTTCGTGCGCAGCCTGGGCCCGACCAGCTTCTACCCGCTGATCTGCGGCGCCGCCTCGGACAATCAGGCGCAGCGCCTGCTGCAGCATCTGCGTGACCCCGCCACCTTCGGCGGCGCCTTCGTCATTCCCGGCACGACGCGGGACGACCCGGCGGCCAAGGACAATTCCTACTGGCGCGGCCGGATCTGGCCACCGCTGAACTGGATGGTGTGGCACGGGCTGCGCCGCAACGGCTTCGAGGGGGAGGCGACCAAGCTGGCCGATGACAGCCTGCGCCTGTTCCGGCAGGTGTGGGACGAGCGCCGGCTGTGCCCGGAGAACTACAACGCCGAGACCGGCGAGCCGATGGACCAGCCCGACACCGAGGGCTTCTATGCCTGGGGGGCGCTGATGCCGGCGCTCGGCGTCGCCAGGGTGATGGACATCAATCCCTGGGGCGGGTGGGAGCTGGTAAATGACGGCGCCGACGCGACGCTGGGCCCGATCGCCAGCCCGGCCGGAGCGGTGACGGTGCGCATCGCCGATGGCGTGATGGCGTTGCAGCAGGGCGCCCGAACCCTCCTGGAAACCAACTTCGTCGGCCGGTTGTCGCAGCTGCGCTTCGGCGCGGGCGACATTGCCGTCACCCTGCCGCCGGACCTGCCCGACGGCGTCTGGTTGCGCTTCCCATCACTGGCGCCGGACCGGGTGCTCGATCTGCGCCTCGGCGACGCTGCCGCGACGTGGCGGGCCGACGATGGTGTGGGGGTGGACGCGCTGCCGGCCCGCGCCGCCGGCGCCACGCTGCGGGTGTTCCTGGCGTAGGCTCTACCGCGCGATCAGAGACCGTTTGGGACTGCGTTGGTGTGAGTCGGCTGGTGGTGGTTTTGAGAACCGGAGCGCAGCGGACATGGTCGTCCGTGAGCACGGGAAGCGCAAAAGCCGCCATCAGACAGCCGCACCGGCGCAGTCCCGAACGGTCTCTCAAGCCGCCCGGTAATGCGCCCGGATATAGGCGGCGCTGAAGCCGGCGCGGCGGAAGTTGCGGTAGGAGGGATAGGCGGCGTCCTGCCCCATCGGCGGCTGGGCGGTCTCGGCCGAAAAGCCGGTCACGCCGGCGGCGATGCCGTCGGCGACCCGGCGCGACAGCAGGGCGGTCTGCGCCCCGCGGCCGCGGCAGGCCGGCAGCGTCGCATCCATGCCCAGCCAGCCCCAGCCGCCATCGAGGAACAGGGCGCCGGCGGCAACCGGGGCGCCGCCATCATAGGCGAGGTAGGGGCGCCAGCCGGGCCGGCCCACCAGGGCGGCGAACCAGGCGGCAAAGGGCAGGGGCAGTTCGAACCCCGCCTGCACCACCGCGCCGAAGGTGGCGGCGTCGCGCGGCTCCACCGGCCGGACCTCGATGCCAGTGGCCACCGGGTGGGCCGGGATGTGGCGTGGCCCGCGCTGGAACTTCGACCAGCCGGTACCGAACGGCCGGAGATGCCGTTGCTCCAGCCAGGGCAGCATCGTGTCCGGCGCGGCGGGGCTGACCTGCAGCACCCAGGCCGGGTTGGCATGCGCCTGCAGCCAGGCCGTCGCCTTGTCCAGCGCCGCCTCGGTCACCGGCTGGCGGACGCCCAGGCCGACGGCCCGATTGAACGCTGCGGACGGAACCTCCCGGACCGCGAGCAGAGTCATCGCGCCGTGATCGGCGGCCCGCACCCCCAGCCGCTCGGCCACCCCGGGCGGCGTGGCGGAATACCAGTCGAGCCAAGCCGTGCATTCCACCCGCTCGGCGGCCATCAGCTCGGGCCGGCTGTCCATGCCGGCGCTGTCCCGGATCATGCTGTCCCCCTGTCAGGATCTCGCTCGGCGGCAGGCTGATCCTGGCCGCGGGCTCGGAACGTCCGGCCCCTTCGAAGCAATGGACTCCTGTACGGCGCCGGCGTTACCGGGCGATATCAGGGCACGTCCAAATTGTTGCAGATGCAATATTCGGGGTGAAACCTTGGAAACACCCACCCGAGAGGTCGCGGGCTCGTGCCATCCCGAGGGGCCGTGAGTTTCAGCCGATATTCCATCGGTAGCGCTTATTCCCACTGCTGCAATTTTGCGGCAATCGTGGGGGATGATGGTCTCCAGAACGGGTTTCAAGGAGATCGCAATTGCGTTTCGGGACAACCACCAGATTTCGACATCACGGGGCCGCGACCGAATCTCTTCGCGCGCCAGCCTGGTTCTCCCGTTCTTCGGCGCAGGAGCAGGCGTGATGGCCAGGCACCTTGGCGAACACGCCATCATCATCGGGGCGGGGATCGGCGGGCTGTCCGCGGCGGCCGCCGTCGCTGGCCATTTCGCACGCGTGACCGTGCTCGAGCGCGACGAATTCCCGTCCGATCCCCAGCCGAGGGCGGGCGCGCCGCAATCCTTCCACATCCACGTGCTCCTCGCTGGCGGCCTGGTCGCCCTGAACCGGCTCCTGCCGGGCTTCGATCGCGACGCCGTCGCTGCCGGGGCCGTGCCGATCGAGTGGGGTTTCGACGACCACGCCGAGTTTCCGGGCCTCGGCGCCGCCCCGAAGCGGCACCTCGGCCTGCCCGGTATCTCGGCCAGCCGCGCGCTGCTCGAATTCGTCATCCGGGCGCGTGTCGCGGCCCTGCCGAATGTCACGTTGCAGGGCCGGCATCGCGTCCGGGCGATCGTGGCCCGCCGGGACGGCGCCGTCACCGGGGTCGAGTGCGAGGGCGATGACGGCGGCAAGGTGATCCTCGACGCGGATCTCGTGGTCGACGCCACGGGCCGGGGCGAGCTGGCGCGGACCGTGCTGGCCGCCACGGGCCACGCGGCGGTGGCGCGCACCGCCATCGGCATCGACGTCCAGTACGCCACCGCATCGTTTGCGGCCCGGCCCGGGGCGCGGGACTGGCGGGTCGGCGTGACATTCCCGGATGCGCCGCCGG
>NZ_JBYRFX010000932.1:0-4825 GCF_057815775.1 Inquilinus sp. | reverse complement strand
GTCGGGGATCGGTGCCATGCGGACCGGGGCGGCGACGGTGCGGGCCGGGGCCGGGGCAGGCGTCGGGGTGGCGGCGGCGACGCGCACCTCAGCAGGAGCCGGGGCACGGGCCACCGGCTGTGCATCCGGGATCGGCGCCATGCGGACCGGGGCCGGCAGGACGGTGCGGGCGATCGGTGCCGCGCTGGCGACCTGGCTGCTGCCGTCGGGGATCGGCGCCATGCGGACCGGTGCCGGCACGACCACTCGGGCGACCGGGGCGGCGGCCGCCACCTGCGTGCTGCTGTCGGGGATCGGCTGCATCCGCACCGGGGCGGGCTGCACCACGCGGGCGGCCAGGGCCGCCACGGGGCCCTGGGCCACCGGGCTCTGGACCACTGGGCGGAAAGCGCTCGACCCATCCGGGATCGGCTGCATCTGGGCGACCACGGTGGTGCCGGCGCTGCCGTAGGAGGATCCGTCGGGGATCGGCCGCATCGCCGCAACCACGGTGGTGCCGGCGCTTCCATACGACGAGCCGTCGGGGATCGGCTTCATCGCGGCGACCACGGTGGTGCTGCGCATCGGCATCTGCTGCTGGATCTGGGCGGCCGCGTACTGGGTCATCCGATCGGGGCCGCCGCGCGGCGTGTTGCTGTCGATCTCGGAGGAGATGACGTCCATGTAGCGCCGGGTCTAGCGCGGCAGCGGCCGGCCTTCCTCGACATATTGGCGGTACCGCTCCGGCCCGGCATTGTAGGCGCCGAGGAAGCCGGGATAGCCGTACAGGTCGTACATCTCGCGGATATAGGCGGTGCCGGCGATGATGTTGTCATGCGGGTTGTAGGCGTCGCCGCCCAGCCCGTGCGCGTAGCGCAGCTCGTCATAGGTGCCGGGCATGACCTGCATCAGCCCCATGGCGCCGGCGGAACTGGTGATCGGCTGGCCACCCTTCCAATGGGTCTGGCCGCCGCTTTCCACCTGCATCACCGCGCGGATCCACTGCTCGGGAACGTTGAAGCGCTGGGACGCCTCCTGGATCTCCGGACCCCAGGGGCCACTGGCGACCACGGCCTTAGGCTTCGGCGTCTGGGCGCAGGCCGCGAGAAGCCCTGCGAGCAGCGCGGTGGCCGCAACCGACCTGATCCAGCGGGTTGTCCCTGGCATCGTCCCCTCCATGCTCCCCCAAAACCGAAAGGCCGGCAGCGGCGCTGCAGACCCCAATAATTAACGCAGGCCGTTAACTTATACGGACAAGTCCTTCATTCAAAGAAGAAAACGCCAGCCAACAATCCCCCGACTGGGCTGGAATTCAGGCAGGATGCTGACTGAGAGCGGGCAAATCGTCGAGCGAAATCGTCACATGCACGATGCCGGGCTCGTCCGGCACGTCCTCGCGGGCGAAGCCGAACTCCCCGGCCATGCGCAGCATCGTGACATTTTCACGCAGCACCTCGCCGAAGATCCGCTGCAATCCGCGCTCCCGGGCGTAGCCGATGATCTCGGTCATCAGCCGGTGGCCCAGCCCCACGCCCTTGAGGTCGGACCGGACCATGATGCCATATTCGGCGGTCTCGCCATCCGGGTCGGCGACGATGCGGACGGCGCCCAGCAGCACCCGCCGGTCCTCCTCCCCGGCCTCGGCCACCAGCGCCATCTCGCGGTCGTAGTCGATCTGGGTCAGCCGTGCCGCGAATTCGTGGCTGAAGCTGCGCATGGTGCTGAAGAAGCGCAGCCGCACATCCTCCGGCGTCGACCGCTGCAGCATCTCGCGGATCGCCGGCTCGTCCTCCGGCCGCACCGGCCGCAGCGTGATCTCCCGCCCGTCGCGCAGCGCGAAGTGCCGGACCAGCCGCTGCGGATAGGGCCGGATGGCGAAGCGCGGCGTGCCGGCCGGCAGCGGCGGCCGCACCTGGATGCGGGCGTCGAGCGCGACCACGCCGGCGGCGTCGGCCAGCAGCGGGTTGATCTCCAGCGCCGCCACCTCAGACAGGTCGGCGGCAAGCTGGGACAGCTTGACCAGGGTCAGGGCGATGGCGTCCAGGTCGGCCGCCGGCCGGCCGGGATAGCCCTGCAGCAGCCGCCAGACTCGGGCGCGGGCCATCAGCTCGCGCGCCAGTACGGCGTTCAGGGGCGGCAGGGCCACGGCGCTGTCGCGCAGCATGCCGGCGGCGGGGCCGCCCTGGCCGAAGGCCAGGATCGGGCCGAACAGCCGGTCCTCGCCGATGCCGAGCACCAGCGGGTGCGCCTCCGGCCCGGCCACGCTGCCGGCCGGCGCCACCGCGATGCGGTAGGCCTCCAGCACCGCCCGGACCTCGGGCTCGGACAGCTCCGCCCGGCCCTCGGCCAGCGCCGTCGCGATCACCACCGCCGCGGCGGCAGGATCGGGCAGGAAATCCTCCGGCAGCGCCGGCGGCGTCTCCATCAGCAGCCTCTGGTTCCGGCGGTGCCGGGCCAGATGCATGAAGGCGCGCGCCGCCTGGCCGGGGGTGGCGTAGCCGGGGATCCGCGCCTCGGCGAACAGCCGCCGGGACACGGCGGCGGAGGTCTCGCCCAGCCAGCTGGTCAGCACCGGCGGACGCCGGCCGTCGCGCTTCGCCGCCTCGGCCACCGACCGGATCACCGCCCGCGCCGCCTCGGCCGGGTCGGCGATCGCGCTCGGCCCGTTCATCACCAGCACGGCATCCTTGCCGGGATCGGCCAGCAGCGCGTCGAGCGCGCGGTCGAAGTGGTCGCCAGGTGCTGCATCGCCCAGGTCGACCGCGCCGCCGCCACGGTCCGGTCCGAACGGCAGCAGGGCGGCCAGCCGGGTCACGGTTGCCGGCGCCAGCCGGGCCACGGTGCCGCCGGCATCGACCAGCGCCTCGGCCGCCAGCGTGCCGATGCCGCCGCCATTGGTCAGGATCGCCAGCCGCTCACCCTCGACCCGCAGGCCGCTGGCCAGGGTCTCCACCGCGTCGAACAGCTCGGCCAGGTCGAACACCCGCAGCATGCCGGCGCGGCGGAAGGCGGCGTCGTAGACTGCATCCGGGCCGGCCAGGCCGCCGTCCGCGTCGGGCGCGATCTCGCGCCGGCCGGGCCGGATCACCACCACCGGCTTGGTGCGGGCGGCGACGCGGCCGGCCGACATGAACTTGCGGGCCTCGGTGATGGTCTCGACATACAGCAGGATGGCCCGGGTGTGGGCGTCGGCGGCCAGCCAGTCCAGCATGTCGCCGAAATCGACATCGGCCATGTCGCCCAGCGCCACGACATGGCTGAAGCCGATGCCGCGATGGGTCGCCCAGTCCAGCATCGCCGCGGCGATGGCGCCCGACTGGCTGACGAAGGCCAGGTCGCCGGCCAGCGGCGCGACCGGGGCCAGACCGGCATTGACGCCGTGATGCGGCGCCATCAGGCCCAGGCTGTCGGGCCCGAGGATCCGCAGCAGATGCGGCCGGGCCGCATCCAGCATCGCCTGGCGCAGCGGGGCGTCCATGGTTGCGCCATTGCCGACCACCACGGCGGCGCGGGTGCCGCGGGCGCCCAGTTCGGCGACCAGCCCGGGCAAGGTGGCCGGGGCGGCCGCGATCACCGCCAGATCCGGCGCCATCGGCAGCGCCGCGACGGAGGCATAGGCCGGGATGCTGCCGGTCGACGGCGCGTTCGGATCAACCGACATCACCGCGCCGCTGAAGCCGCCGGCGAGCAGGTTGCGGGCCAGGACGGCACCGACGGCGCCAGCATCGGCCCCGATCAGGGCAATCGACGCCGGGCGGAACAGGGCATCCAGGTTGCGGATCGACATCGCACGCTCCCGGCAGGTGTCAGCCTGCCAGGGTGACCGACAGGGTCGCAAGGCTCAAGCGGCGATGTTCGCGGGTCCTTCCCTTCGCGGTCATTCCCGCGAAAGCGGGAATCTCCGTTCGGCCAAGGCATAGCGAGATCCCCGCTTTCGCGGGGATGACGGGTGGGGGAGGTTGGAAAAGTCGATGTCGGAAGGACGGGTAGCGTTACTCGGCGGCGGACTTCTTGTCGGCCTTCGCCCGCTCGATGCCGGCGACGATCATCTCGGCGGCGCGCTGCGGCCCGTCCCAGCCCATGATCCGGACCCACTTGCCCTTTTCCAGGTCCTTGTAGTGGGCAAAGAAATGGGAGATCTGGTCGCGCAGGATCTCCTGCAGGTCCTCGTAGCTCTGCACCTTGGCATAGTAGGGGTGCAGCTTCGACACCGGCACGGCCAGGATCTTCTCGTCCTCGCCGGCCTCGTCCTCCATCAGCAGCACGCCGACCGGGCGGGCGCGCAGCACCGCGCCGGGCATCACCGGCTCGCGCCCGACGACGATGACGTCGACCGGGTCGCCGTCACCCGACAGGGTGTGCGGGATGAAGCCGTAATTGCCGGGATAGGCCATCGCGGTGTGCAGGAAGCGGTCGACGAACATCGCGCCCGACTCCTTGTCGAGCTCGTACTTCACCGGCACCCCGCCCATCGGGTTCTCGATGAGGACGTTGACGTCGAAGGGGGGGTTCACGCCCACCGGGATCTTGTTGATATCCATGACGGCCCTGGTCGTTCCGAAGGGGTATGGGCGCGGACCATAATGCGGACCGCGCCCCAGGGCTAGTGCCGAGGCATTCCGCCGAAGCGGATCGCCCCGTCTTTTTTGTGCGCTGCAGCGAGGGAACTACCGCCGCTGCGGCAGCGCGTCGTAGGCGGCCAGTGCCGCGGCAGTGACGATCTCGGTCACGGTCGCGCCCATCTGCACCACCTGGGCCGGCTTCTCCAGGCCGCACAGCAGCGGCCCGATCAGCGAGGCGCCGGCCAGCTTCTGGATCATCTTGGCGCCGATGTTGGCCGCGTTCA
>NZ_JBYRFX010000931.1:0-9660 GCF_057815775.1 Inquilinus sp. | reverse complement strand
CAACGGGTGGTCCGGCGGCACGGGCTCGGTCTCGAACACGTCCGTCGCGGCGCCGTGGATGATTCCGGTTTGGAGGGCCCAAAGCAGGTCCGCCTCCACCACCACGCCGCCGCGCGCGACATTGACCAGGATGGCGGTCTTTTTCATCGAGGACAGAGCCGCCCGGTCGATCATGCCCCTTGTGGCGTCGGTGAGCGGGCAATGCAAGCTGACGACGTCCGAGTCCGCCAGCAACGCTGGCAGATCGGCGTAGGTCACGCCCGTTGCCGCCTCGTCGGCCGCGGTCAGGGGGCGGGGCGTGTTGTAGAGCACGCGGCAGCCGAAGCCTTGCAGCAGCTTGGCGACGGTCTGGCCGATGGCGCCGAAGCCGATGATGCCGACGGTCTTGCCCGACAGCATGTAGGTCTGCATCGGCATGGCGGTCGCTGTGCGCCAATGGCCCTTCTTCAGCTCGGCATGGCCGAAGGCGATGCAGCGCAGCGCCGCCAGGGTCAGGCCCAGCGTGAATTCGGCGACCGGTACCGCGTTGCTGCCGGTGGTGCGCGCCACCTTGATGCCGAGCTGGCGCGCCGTGTCGACATCGAGGTTGTCGACACCGACGCCCCATTTGTGCAGCAGCTTCAGCTTGGGCGCCGCGCGCAGCACATCGCCATTGACGCCGACCTGGCCGGCGATGGCGTATTCGGCCCCGGCGATGATCTCCTTGAGATGCTCATCGCCACGCGCGGTGCCATGAGTGAGGACAAGGCCGGGCGGCAGCAGCGACCGCAGCCTGGCGGCGCTGTCCTCGCTGATCGGATCCAGGACGACGACGGTTTCGGTCACGGCAGGCTCACTCCAGTAGAAAAACGGGTCAGATCGCAAAGCGCACGCCGGCACGGGCCAGGCCGCCGGAGATGGCGACCGGCGTGCCGTCGGCGCGCCAGCAGGCGGCGCCGGTCATGGTGCCGTCGTGGTCGAAGGCGATTGCGTTCATGCCGCCGGCGATGCGCGGCATGCGGGCAATGCGATGGCCGCGGGCGGCCAGGTCCTCGGCCACCGCCTCGGGGAAGGCCGCCTCCAGCTCCAGCTCGCCGCCCTCGGTCCACACCCGCGGGGCCTCGACCGCCTCCTGCAGGCTCATGCCATGGTCGATCAGATTGACGATGGCCTGCAGCGCCGACGGGAAGATGCGCAGGCCTCCGGGCAGGCCGAGTGCGAAGGCCAGGCCGCATTCACGCAGCACCATCATCGGCGCCATCGAGGTGAAAACCCGCTTGCCCGGCGCGATCGACAGGGCGCGGCCGGGATGCGGGTCGAAATTGTACATGTAGTTGTTGGTCAGCATGCCGGTGCCGGGGATCTGGGTGCATGCGCCGAACAGGCCGTTGATGGTCTGGGTGGTGGCCACCACATTGCCGGCGGCATCCGCCACGGTGACATGGGTGGTGTTGGCCGATTCCCCACCGACCAGCCCGGCAGTCCAGGCCCTGGTCTGCTTCATGTCGATGCCGGCCCGCCGCTCGTCGGCATAGGATTTGGCGATCAGCCGCGCCACCGGCACGTCGACGAAGGCCGGGTCGGCGGTGGCGACGGCACGGTCGGCGAAGGCGATCTTCAGCGCCTCGGCCAGCAGGTGCACGGCGTCGGCCGAACCGAACCCCAGTGCGCCGATGTCGTAGCCCTCCAGGATGTTCAGCATCTGCACGATGTGCATGCCGGAGGAGGAGGGCGGCGGCGGCCCCAGGATCTCGAAGCCGCGATAGGTGCCGCGCACCGGTTCCCGTTCGATCACCCGGAAGGCGTCGAGATCGGCCTGGTCGATCAGCCCGCCATGCGATGTCATGAAGCCGGTCAGCGCGGCGCCGAGCGGCCCGTCGTAGAGCGCCGCCGGCCCCCGTTCGGCGATCAGCCGCAGGCTGCCGGCATAGTCGCCCTGCACCAGCCGGGCGCCCGGCCGCAGCGGCTGGCCGCCCGGCAGGAACAGGGCGGACAGGCCGGGGTCGCGGGCCAAATCCGCGGCGCAGTCGGTGACGCAATCCGACAGATAGGGGCTGACGATGAAGCCGCGCTCGGCCAGTCGGATGGCGGGGGCCAGCACATCGGCCAGCGCCAGGGTGCCGAAGCGCGCCAGCGCTTCGCACCAGCCGGCCAGTGCGCCCGGCACGGCCACCGCCTTGGGTCCGACCTGGTTCTCGCGGTCGCGCACGTCGCGGGCCTTGCCGACCTCGTCGGACAGCGGCTCGTACATGGTGGCGCTGCCGCGCCCAGGCGCGGTCGACAGCCCGTCGAGGATGAGGTGCCGGCCGTCGGCGAGGCGGAGATGGGCCACGCCGCCGCCGAGCACGCCGACCATCATCGGCTCGACCACGGTCAGGGTGAACAGCGCCGCGACGGCGGCATCGATGGCGTTGCCGCCGGCCAGCAGCATCTCCGACCCGGCGGCGGAGGCCAGCGGGTGGTTGGTGACGACCATCCCCCGCGACCCGATGGCCGGCCGTTTCTCGCAGGAGAAGTCGGTGATGCGGGCGGCTCTCGGTGGGGTGTTCGTCACGATGCGGTCCTCAGCGATTCAATCCTGGGCACAATTGTCAGCCATTTTGCCCCAACGCCTCCAGCACCATCCTGGTGGCGCCGGACAGGTCGCCCAGCTTCTCGCCGGCCTTGACCCGGTCCTGGGTGCGCTCGCCGCGCTCCTGCCGGATCAGCGCGGCGTCGGCGATCGCCTCGGCCTCGCCGGCCGGCAGCACCAGCACGCCGGATTCATCCGCCAGGATGATGTCGCCGGCCCGGACCGGCACGTTGCCGCAGGAGATCGGCAGGTTGAGCGTGCCGCCGAGATTGTACAGCCGGGTGGTGATCGGCGACATGCCGCGGCACCACATCGGGAAATCCGAATCCTCGATCTCGGCCAGGTCCGTGCACGGCCCGTCGACGATGCCACCGACCGCGCCGGCCGCCTTCGCCGCGATGGTGACGCCGCCGCCCCAGCAGGCATGCTTGTCGTCGCCCAGCCGGTCGACCACCAGGATGTCGCCGGGCCGCAGCAGGCCCAGCGTGTGGTGCAGCAGGGTCGAATCCTGGCCCGGGATGGCCAGGGTCACGGCCGCGCCGGCGATGCGCTTGCCGCGCAGCAGCGGCTGGATGCGGCGATCCATGAAGCCCCAATGCTGAGAATGGCCGATGGTCGCGGTCTCGACCCGGCACAGCTTCTCCACCAGCGCGGGCGGGATCTGCGGCGGCATCGCGGCAATGCGGTAGTCGGGCATGGCAATTCTCCTGGGCTAGTGGCCGACGGCGCGGGCGACGCCGACCAGACGTTCGACAAGGACGACGATGATCAGGGTCGCCGCGATCAGCACGACCGACAGCGCGGCGACCAGCGGGTCGGTGCGGCCTTCGACGTAGCGCACCATCTCGACCGGCAGGGTCGAGGCACGCGGACCGGACAGGAACAGCGAGACCACGGTCTCGTCGAAGGACAGCAGGAAGGACAGGGCGGCGCAGGCGACCAGGCCGGGGGTGACCAGCGGCAGCGTCACCCGGCGGACGACGCGCGAAGGCGTCGCGCCCAGCGTGGCGGCTGCGGCCTCGATGTCGTCGGGCAGGGTCGAGAAGGCGGTGGTCATCATTCGGATGACGAAGGGCAGGGTCACGGTCATGTGGCCGAGCGCGAGGCCGGGCAGGGTCGCGGTCAGGTGCAGCGGCGTGAAGAACAGCAGCAGCGCCAGGCCGGTGATCAGCGTCGGCAGCAGCAGCGGCGCCAGGAAGAAACCCTTCAGCGCCTCCTGTCCGGGAAAGCGGCCCTTGTTCAAGGCCAGCGCCGCCGGCACGCCGAACAGCAGGGACAGCACGGTGACCACGCAGGCGATCTGAGCGCTCAGCCACAGCGCGCCCAGCAGCGGCCCGTTCGAGGCGAGCTGCTGGAACCAGCGCAGCGAAAACCCCGAGGGCGGGAACACGATGAAGTCGTCGGCGGAAAAGGCGAGCGCCACGACGACGACGATCGGCGCCAGGATCATCGCATAGACGATGCCAGCGAGGATCGAGAGGGTCCTGCCGGCGCCGTTCATCGCCCCAGCCTCCGGGCCACAAGATGGGTGATGGCGAACAGCCCGAGCAGCAGGACCAGGGTGTAGAGGGCGAGCACGGCGGAGACCGGCCAGTTGGTGTTGGTGGTCGCCTGCTCGAAGATCTCGGTCGCCAGCACGAAGACGCGGCCGCCGCCCAGCAGCTTGGGCGTGATGTAAGACGACATCGACAGCACGAAGCCCAGGCCGGCGGCGAGGGCCACGGCCGGAAGGCTCAGCGGCAGGGTGACGCGCAGGAAGCTGCGCCACGGCGATGCGCCCAGGCTGCGCGCCGCTTCCTCCAGCGTGCGGTCCAGCCGGCCGAAGCCGGCCAGCAGCGCCAGGATCATGTAGGGCATGATGCTCTCGGCCAGGCCGATGGTGACGCCGGTCCAGTTGAACACCAGCCGCAGCGGCGTGGTGATCAGCCCCAGCGACTGGGCGATGGTGTTGACCAGGCCGCGGTCGCCGAGGATGGCGAGCCAGCCGAAGACGCGCACCACACCGGAGACCAGCATCGGCATGATCGCGATCACCGCCAGCAGGCCGCGGAAGCGCGATTGCGTGCGGAACAGGAACAGCGCGACGGGGTAGGACAGCGCCAGCGCGATGGCGGTCGCCATCAGCGACAGCCACAGCGAATTCAGGGTCAGGCGCAGGGTGAAGGAATCGGCGAAGAGGTCCCTCGCGGTCTGCAAAGACCACGCCTCGACCATCGCGCCGGTCGGCTCGACCTCGTTGAAGGCGGTGCGCAGCAGGCCGAGCGTCGGCCAGAGATAGATGGCCAGCAGCAGCAACGCCGCCGGCAGCACCAGCAGGGGGAGGCGTTTGCTCCCGGTCATGGCGCCACGCGTGCAAACAGCAGCGTGTCCTCGGCCGGCCAGACCGCGGCGACCTCCAGCCCCTCGGCCGGCGGTCGCTGGCCGGACGGCATCTCGACGCTGAGCTGGTGGCCGCCCCCGCCCTCGACCACCACCTCGATGCGGTCGCCGACGAAGACGCTGTGCGAGACATGGCCCTGGACCCGGGCGTGGCTCTCCGCCACCGGTTCGGACAGCGGGACCAGGCGGATGCGCTGCGGCCGGACGAAGACGTCGAATTCGCCCGACGCCGGGGCCTGCACCGGCAGCGGCGACCCCCACAGGCCGACACGACCATCGGTGCCGCGGCTGGCGGCCAGGATGTTGGCGCGCCCGACGAAATCGGCGACGAAGCGGGTCGCCGGCCGCTCATAGATGTCCTCGGGCGACCCGACCTGCTCGATCCGGCCGCGGTTCATCACCGCGATCCGGTCGCACATGGTCAGCGCTTCGACCTGGTCATGGGTGACGAACAGCGTGGTGATGCCGAGCGACCGCTGGATGTCGCGGATCTCGTGGCGCATCGCGTCGCGCAGCTTGGCGTCGAGGTTGGACAGGGATTCGTCGAGCAGCAGGACGGAGGGGCGGATCACCAGCGCCCGGGCCAGCGCCACCCGCTGCTGCTGGCCGCCCGACAATTCGCGCGGCCGGCGTCCGCCGAGCGCGCCGAGCCGGACCATGGCCAGCGCCTCCTCGACCCGTGCGGCGATCTCCGCCCGCGGCACCCGCCGCTCCTCCAGCCCGAAGCCGACATTGCGTGCGACGCTGAGATGCGGGAACAGCGCGTAGGACTGGAAGACATAGCCCATGTTGCGCCGGTGCGCCGGCTGGCGGGTGATGTCGGCGCCATCGAGCGTGATCGTCCCGTCATTCGGGTCGATCAGCCCCGCCAGCATGCGCAGCGTCGTGGTCTTGCCGCAGCCGGACGGACCCAGCAGCGCGATCGCCTCGCCGCGCTCGACCGTCAGCGAGACCCGGTCGACAGCGACGAATTCGTGGTAGCGCTTGGCCAGCCCTGTCAGCTCGAGATAGCTCATCGGATCACCGGCCGGCCGAGATCACCTCGCGCCGCCATCGGTTGTTCCACTGGTCGCGGCGCTTGATGATCTCCATCCAGTCGACATCGATCATGCGGCTGCGGTTTTCCGGCGCGGCGGCGGTGCGGGCCAGCGCCTTGGGGTCGATCTGCGCCTTGGCGTTGGCCGGAGCATAGAACACGCGCTCGGTGAAGGCCTTCTGCGCTGGCTGCGACAGGGCGTGGTTGATGAAGGCGACGGCCGCGGCGCGGTTCTTCGACCCGGAGGTGAGGTTGATGGTGTTGATCTGGAACACCGATCCCTCGGGCGGCAGGAAGGCGCCGATCTTGCCCTGGCTCTCGTCGACCCGGCGCTGCGTGCGGGCGTTCCAGCCGGTGGCGACGCGGACGAGGTCGTTCAGGATCAGGGAATAGCCGTCGGGCTTGGGGTCCCAGGTGTTCACCGACGGCGCCAGCTCCGCCAGCTTGGCGATCGCCTCGTCGATCGACTGCCGGTAGTCGCCGCCCAGCATCTTCTCGACCATCACGGTCAGGGCCAGGCCCTGGATGTTGGGCGGGGCGCTGATGGCGAGCAGCCCCTGCAGGTCCGGGCGCCAGAGATCGGCCAGGCTGGCCAAAGGTGGCTGCAGCGCAGGGGTGTTAGTGACCAGCACCAGGTGGTCGAAGGTCACGGCCGGGCCGAACTCGCCGCCGGCGGCGCGAGCCTCGGGGTACAATTCCTCCAGCGACGGCACCTCGGCCGGGGTCAGCTTGTCGAACAGCCCCTCGGTGTTGCCGATGCTGGCGGCGGTGACGTCCATGATCGTGACGTCGACCTGCGGATCGGCCTTCTGGGCCCGAATGTTGCCCAGCATCTCGGCCGAGGTGCCGCTGGGGGCGTAGTTGACCTGCACCCCCGGAAAGGCCTGCTGGAAGGGTTCGACGACGGTCTTGATGTAGTTGTCCTGGAAGGTGCCGTCATTATAGGACATCAGCGTGATCGCGCCGCCCGGCGACTGCGCCCTGGCGATCGCCGGCATGGCGAGGGCGGCGACACCGGCCTGGAGCCCGGCCTTGAGAACGAGACGGCGCGTCAGCATCTGGAACACCCCCACTGTTTGGCCGCGTCCGGGGCGGCATTGATTGCGGGCCGGCATGGCCCTGCCGGCCCGGTTGTTTCAGGCGTCGATCTTCTCGGCGAAATGGGCGACGAAGCGGGCGCAGATCTCGGTCAGCTTCTCCGTCAGCGCCGCGCCGGTTTCGGCCGAGGACAGCTTGGGATCGCCCTTGCCGACGCCGAGCGTGTAGACCTCGTCATACTGGTTCGGCACGCCGACCTCGGCGCCTTCGAAGCTGGCGGTGCCCAGCCCGGTGAAGGGCAGGTCCAGCACCGGGTCGCGCTTCGCCGGCCGGTCCCCGGGCATCAGATCCGGGCGCATCAGCTCGGGGAACAGGTGCAGGCCGATGCTGGTCAGCGGGTCGGCGCCGTGGCCCGAGACCTTGGCCGCCGCCTCGGCCCCGACGATGCCCGGCAGCAGGCCATAGCCGATGCGCCAGAGATACAGGCTGGGCAGCACCGTGCCGTCGCGCAGATACAGGGTGCGCGCCACCTCGGCGATCGGCCCGACATTGCCGCCATGGCCGTTGATGACGACGATGCGGGTCAGACCGTGCTGGTGCAGGCAGGCGACCATCTCGCTGATCACGCTGGTCAGCGTCGCCTGGCTCAGGGCGATGCCGCCGATCATCGGGCCGAACCAGTCGGCGCCGCCAAAGGGCAGCACCGGGGCGACCAGGGTGCGGATGCCGCGCTGGCTGGCCCGGATGGCGGCGCGCTCGGCGATCTTCTCAGCCAGCAGGTAGTCGCCCATCGGCGCGTGCGGGCCCTGGTCCTCATGGCTGCCCATCGGCAGCAGGATCACCGGGTTCTTCGCCAGGATCTCGCGCGCCTCGCCCCCCGTGATCGTGCCCATATGCACGTTCGGTTCCGTTTTTGCGGCCATTCTCGTCACTCCTCGTCGGCAAATCGATGATCGGGCCGGGTCGCCATCAGGCGATCTCCTCGGCGCGAAGGCAGGCGACACGGCGCCCCTCTCCGAAGGGGCGCAGCTCCGGCACCGCTTCGGCGCAGGCGGGCCGCGCATGGGCGCAGCGCGTGCGGAAGACGCAGCCGGAGGGCGGGTTGGAAGGGCTCGGCGGATCGCCGGCCAGCAGGATGCGGCCGGTGCGCCGGTCCGGGCGCAGCTGCGGCGTCGCCGAGATCAGGGCGCGGGTGGAGGGGTGGGCCGGGGCGGCGAACACAGCCTCGGCCGGGCCTTCCTCCACGACGCGGCCGAGATACATCACCACCACCCGGTCGCAGAGATGGCGCACCACCGGCAGGTCGTGGCTGATGAACAGCAGGGCGAGGCCGAGGTCGCGGCGCAGATCGCCCAGCAGCTGCACGATCTGGGCCTGGATCGAAACGTCGAGCGCCGACACCGGCTCGTCCGCCACCAGGAAGTCCGGCCCGCTGGCCAGGGCGCGGGCCAGGCCGATGCGCTGGCGCTGGCCACCGGAGAATTCATGCGGGTAGCGCTGGGCGTGGCTGGGGTCGAGGCCGACGCGGTCGAGCATCGCGGCCACCCGGTCGGCCCGGTCCCCGGCATCCCCGACGCGATGGATGGCCAGGCCGTCGGCGATCTGGGCGCCGACGCGGCGGCGCGGGTCCAGGCTGCCATAGGGATCCTGGAACACGATCTGCATGCGCCGGCGCAGCGCCCGCCAGTCGCGGCCGGCGGGGCGGCCGAGCGGCTGGCCGTCGAAGCGGACCGTGCCGGCGCTGGCCGGCATCAGGCCGAGCATCAGCCGGCCCAGCGTGCTCTTGCCCGATCCGGATTCACCGACGACGCCCAGCGCTTCGCCGCGGGCGACGCCGGCATCGACCGACCGCACCGCCTGCACCGGCCGGCCGCGCCGGAACAGCCCGCCGGTGTGGAAGATTTTGGACAGGGCCGTGGCTTCGACCAGGGGCGGGGTGGGGGCACTGGTCATGCCGCGGCCTCCGTGCTTTCGGCCAGATCCTGCCAGCGGATGCAGCGGGTGCGGTGCCCCGCCCGGGCCTCGTCGAGCGCCACGGGCGCCGCTTCGCAGGCCGCGACGGCATGGCCGCAGCGCGGGGCGAAGCGGCAGCCCTGCGGGAAGGCATGTGGCTGGGGCACGATGCCGGGGATGCCCAAGGGCTGGCCGTCGCCATCCGGCGTCGCCGCCAGCAGGGAGCGGGTGTAGGGGTGCCGCGGGGCGGCGAACACCGTGGCGGCATCGCCCTGTTCGACCACCTGGCCGGCATACATCACCGTGACCCGGTCGGCGATCTCGGCCACCACGCCCAGGCTGTGGGTGATGAAGATCATCGCCGTGCCGGTCTCGCGCTGCAGCTCGGCCAGCAGGTCCAGGATCTGGGCCTGCACGGTGACATCAAGCGCCGTGGTCGGCTCGTCGGCGATCAGCAGGCTCGGCCGGTTGGCCAGCGCCATGGCGATCATGACGCGCTGGCGCATGCCGCCGGACAGTTCATGCGGCCAGGCATCCAGCCGCCGCTCCGGATCGGCGATGCCGACGCGCCGGAACAGGGCCAGCGCCTCGGCCCGTGCCGCCTTGGCGGTCATGGTGCGATGGGCCCGGATCGCCTCGGCCACCTGGTCGCCGACCCGGGGCACCGGGGTCAGGCTGCTCATCGGGTCCTGGAACACCATGG
>NZ_JBYRFX010000930.1:0-2855 GCF_057815775.1 Inquilinus sp. | reverse complement strand
CGCGGTGGTGGTCGGCGGCACCAGCCTGTTCGGCGGCCGCGGCGGCATCGGCAACACCATCATCGGCCTGTTCATCCTCGGCGTGCTGAACAACGGGCTGGACCACATCAACATCGACAGCTTCCTGAAGATCCTGATCCGTGGCCTGATCCTGCTGGCGGCGCTGGTCATCAATGTCTACGCCCAGCGGCTGCGGTCGACGAGCACCGCCGGCAAGGCGGGCTGAGGCTCCCGTTGACCCCCTGGCCCGCGCCTCCTACTGTGCCGCCATCGCGCAGCTGGTTCCCCGAGGGCGGACGCCTGAGGGGATGAAAAGGGAACGCGGGACGGTCGATCCTTGTGGGAGACCTGATCCGCGGCTGCCCCCGCAACTGTAGGCGGCGAGCCCAACTCCGACAGCCACTGGCCCCGATGGGCCGGGAAGGCGGAGGCAGGCGATGACCCGCGAGCCAGGAGACCTGCCAGCGAGGCGATGCGTGCGAACCGCCGGGCGGGGTGAACCGGTGGCGCGGGATGCATGGCGCCCTTGGTGTGCCTTCCACCGCATCCGGCGTCCGATTGCCCTGGCCGGTCGACCGGAAGGGCGAGGGCGTGAAGCATCGACGTATCAGTGGCTGAGCCTCTGCCGGCAGCGACGCTGGTGCTGGGCGGCGCCCGGTCGGGCAAGAGCCGCCATGCCGAGGCGCTGGTCGAAAGCCAGCCCGGCGCCTGCATCTACCTGGCGACCGCCGAGGCCTGGGATGCCGAGATGGTCGAGCGCATCTCTCTCCACCAGGCACAGCGCGGCTCGCGCTGGCGTACGGTCGAAGCACCGCTCGACCTGGTCGAGGTGCTGGCGGCGCAGGCCGGCCCCGGCCGCGCCGTGCTGGTCGACTGCCTGACCCTGTGGCTGTCCAACCTTATGCATGCCGATCGCGACATCGCCGCCGAGACCGACCGGCTGGTGCAATGGCTGGCGGCGCCGCCGGGACCCGTCGTCCTGGTCTCAAACGAGGTCGGGCTCGGCATCGTCCCTGACAACGCCCTGGCCCGCGCCTTCCGCGACCATGCCGGGCGCCTGCACCAGGCCGTGGCGTCCGTCGTGCCCTCCGTCGTCTTCATCGCCGCCGGCCTTCCCCTGACCCTGAAATCCGCCTGAGAGAAACCCGCATGCCCGCCAAGATCCCCGCCACCGTCATCACCGGCTTCCTCGGCGCCGGCAAGACCACGCTGATCCGCCACCTGCTGCAGACCGCGAATGGCCGCCGGCTGGCCCTGATCATCAACGAATTCGGCGATGTCGGCGTCGATGGCGACCTGCTGCGCAGCTGCGGCGACGCCACCTGCCGGGAAGAGGACGTGGTGGAGCTGGCCAATGGCTGCATCTGCTGCACCGTGGCCGATGATTTCATCCCGACCATCGAGAAGCTGCTGAACCGAGCCGACCCGCCGGAGCACATCGTGATCGAGACCAGCGGCCTGGCCTTGCCCAAGCCGCTGATCAAGGCCTTCGGCTGGCCGGAGATCCGCACCCGGGTCACGGTCGACGGCGTCATCACCGTGATCGACGGCGCCGCGATGTCGGAAGGCCGTTTCGCGCTGGATGAAGACGCGCTGGCCGCCCAGCGCGCGGCGGATGAAGGGCTGGACCATGACAACCCGCTGGAGGAGCTGTTCGAGGACCAGCTGGCCTGCGCCGACATGGTGATCCTGAACAAGACCGACCTGCTGGACGACGCGGGCATGGCGACGGTGTCGGCCGATCTCGCGGCACAGCTGCGGCCGGGCGTGAAGGTGGTCAAGGCCCGGCACGGCGCCATCGACGCCGCGGTGCTGCTGGGCCTCGGCGCCGCCGCGGAAGACGATCTGGCGGCGCGCCCCTCCCATCACGACACGGAGGAGGAGCACGACCACGATGATTTCGAGAGCTTCCACGTCGATCTCGGCGTCGTGGCCGATCCGGACGCCCTGGCCGCGAAGCTGAAGCCGGTGATCGAAGCGCATGACATCCTGCGCCTGAAGGGTTTCGCCGCGGTCGAGGGCAAGCCGATGCGGCTCGTGGTCCAGGCGGTCGGCGGCCGGATCCAGCATTACTACGACCGCCCGTGGCGTGCCGACGAGGCCCGCGGCACCACCCTGGTGGTGATCGGCGAACGCGGCCTCGACCGTGCCGCCATCACCGCATCGCTCGCGGCCTGATGCATCTCCTCGCCACCCAGCCGGGCAGCGTCGCCGACGGGTCGGAGGCGGTCGATCTCGGCCAGAGTCCGGGCGACATCGTCGTCCTGACCGCGGCCGACACCGAACTCGCCTGCCTGTCGGCGGCCCGGTCCGGGTTCGGCGAGGATTTCCCGGCGGTGCGTCTGGCCAACCTGCTGCAGCTCGGCCACAACCTGTCGGTCGACACCTATGTCGACGATGTGGTCAGCCGGGCGAAGCTGGTGGTGGTGCGGCTGCTCGGCGGCGCCGGCTATTGGCGCTACGGCATCGAACAGGTGCACGCCGCCTGCCGGCGCGGGGGCATCGCCCTGGCCGTGCTGCCGGGCGACGATAAGCCGGATGCCGATCTCGATGCGCTGTCGACCGTGCCGGAGGAGGCGCGGGGCAGGCTGTGGCGCTACCTGGTCGAAGGCGGCATCGAGAACGCCCGCGGCTTCCTGGCCTATGCCGCGACGCTGATCGGCCGCGACCTGCAATGGGCCGAAGCCCGGCCGCTGCTGCGCGCCGGGCTATACTGGCCGGATTTGCGCCACCCGTCCTATGCCGAGATCGCCGGGCGGTGGCCGGGCGACGCGCCCGTCATCGGCCTCGTCTTCTACCGGGCCCTGGTGCAGGCGGGGAACCTGGCGCCGGTCGATGCGCTGGTCGCGGCGCTG
>NZ_JBYRFX010000929.1:0-4663 GCF_057815775.1 Inquilinus sp. | reverse complement strand
ATGCGCTCGTGAAAATCGGCGCTCAGCATGGCGAGCGTCACTTCGCCAAGCCGGGCCAGCAACAGCGCCTCGGCATCCTCGAAGGCCTGGCTGAGGGCGGCGTTGACCGCCTGTTCGACGAGGCAGCCGGGCATCTCCGTCCGGTTGCTCATGGCGAGAAGCGCGGGGTTGCCGAGCGCGGCATAGATGTCGCGCATCGTCACCTTCGACAGGTCGCAGGCCAGCGACCACCCGCCGCCATGGCCTTTTTCCGACCGGACATATCCCTGATCCCGCAGGCCGGCCATGATGCGGCGGACAACCACCGGATTGGTGTCCATCGCCTTTGCCAGCACCTCCGACGTCACGGGGCCGCCCTGCTCCGCCATGTGCAGCAGGACGTGGAGCACACCCGACAATCTGCTATCTCGTCTCATGCAACATCATGTGTTGCATGAGAGCGGTAAAGTCAAGCCGCGGCTAATCGGGCTTCGCCCACCGCCGGTCGGCTGCGAGATATTCGGGCAGGCGGATGGCCGAGGCCAGGTCGAGGTCCGGCCGCGGCACGCCCTGCAGGTCGGCAAGGGCGTCGCGCATCGCCCGGACGCTGGCTGCCAGCAGGTCGTGCGGAGAGACGTTGAGCTTGACGCCGAGGCGGTCGAGATCGGCGACCGGCGGCATGTGGTGCTTGGCGCCCGCCAGCGTCACCGCCATCGCGGGCCGGCCGGCACAGGCGGCGACCGTCGCACGGATCTCAGCCTCCGACTGCGGCGAATCCAGGAACAGGATGTCGGCTCCTTCGGCGACGAAATCCTCGATCCGCTGCAGCGCCTCGCCGAAGCCCCGGGTGTGGGTTGCATCAGTGCGGGCCAGCAGCAGGATGCCGGCGTCGCGGCAGGCCTCGACCGCGGCCCGGCAGCGCAGCCTGGCCTCGGCCCGGTCGAGCACGACTTTCCGCCCCTCCCGCCCGAGCGGGCGCGGATACAGCTTGTCCTCGATCAGCACGGCGGCCGCGCCGGCCTGGGCGCAGGCGCGCACCGTCCGCTGCACGTTCAGGGCATTGCCGAAGCCGGTGTCGCCATCCGCCAGCCACAGCACCTCAGGCGCCGCCGCCGTGCACATGTCGACCGCGTCGCGCATCTCGGGCAGCGACAGCAGGTCCATGTCGGGCTGGGCCAGCCGCAGGGCGGAGGCGCTGGCGCCGGACACGAAGCCGAGCTTGAACCCGGCCTCGGCGATCAGCCGCGCGCCCATGCCGTCGGCGCAGCCCGGCATGGCATGGACGCCGGGGGTGCCCAGCAGGGCTTTCAGGGCGGCAGCGTGGGGATGCATCACGGTTTCTCCAGCGATCGGCAGCGGGGCCGGCATCATGATGACCGATTCCCGCCGGCAACCGAAACCGCTGGATCGGCCTTCGATGTCGCAGCGGCCCGGCCGGCCGCGCCCCCTGATGCCCCCGGCCGATGGCGGCATGACAGGATGGCATGGGGCTCGGCATCGCCGCTCCCCTAGTCTGGCCACGATTTCTGGACCGGCACAGCAGAGGAAAGCTTCATGAACTCGCAGGGATTGACGACGGCGCTGGCCCGGCTCGGCGCCACCGCGGCGACGCCGAAAGACGTGATCATCACGCTGATCGGCGGCCAGATCGTCCAGTGCAACGCCGGCGACTACGAACGCGACGACCCGATTCTGACCGTGGCCCTGACCATGGTCGACGGCCTGCGCCTGTCGGGCAAGGCCGGCCAGCTCTCGGTCGAGGCGATCACCTCGGTCAACCAGGCCGTCTGACGCGCCGCAGGACTGGCGCCGGCGGGGTCAATGCGCCGTCCGCCGCGCCGGTCCTGCCTCCTCCTCGATCCGGACGCCATCGACCTCGCGGACGACCCTGATCTGCATCAGGTCGATCTCCATCGGGTCATAGGCGTCGCTCATCCAGCTCCGCGCCTCGTCGAGATTCCCGAAATCGGTGAAGGCCCGTTCATCGACCTGGCCGGCATATTCGAGGACGACATATCTGGCTGCCATGACGGCGGCTCCAAGCATCGGGACGACCCGTTCGGGGCTCGGCCTCGAACGATCCCGACTCTGGCATGGCGGCCGCGGCGGCCGGCGTTACCGCGGTCACAGCGGCGCTGGGTCGCTCAGGCCTCCTCCTCGATCGACGCCTGCGCCACCTGCACGGCGCCGCCGTTGAGCCGCGCCGCGATCAGGTGCCCGGCCGCCACGGCACAGACGCACAGCACCACCGACACGACGATGTTGATCCCGGCGCGCAGCACCGCGCCGCCGCGCAGCAGGTCGAGCGTCTGCAGGCTGTCGGAGGACAAAGTGGTGAAGCCGCCGCACAGCCCGACCATGACGAACAGGCGGAGGTCGTCCGAGACGGGATAGCGACCCTGCGCCAGGGTCAGTGTCCCGAAGAAGCCGATGATGAAGGACCCGGCGATGTTGATGCCGATGGTGCCCCAGGGCAGGTCGGCGCTGATCGGCAGCGCGGCCAGGGAGATCAGGTAGCGCGCGAGCGTGCCGATGGCGCCCCCGATCGCGACGGCCAGGCAGGTGGTGAAGGACATCTCATCGCTCCTTGCGGAGGCGGGCATGAAAAACCCGCCGGTGCGGCGGGGGTGGTCCGGACACACCCCTACCGCGGTTGTTGCGGTAGGAGTCATCAGCCCTTGCGGGCGGTTTCGGGGGAACTCCATCCCCATCCCGCCCAGAATGCCGCGCCGCGGACCGTCCCGCAAGATGCAGCGCCGTGGCCCCTGCCCTGCCTGATCCGAAAGACGGGCCGGTGCCGTTCCACCACACAGATCGTCGTGCCCGCTCGGTTCATGCGCCAGGCGGCTGGATTCATGACGCATTCGCATGCGCCAACAGCCACATCCTCGACCAGGATCGCGGCCGTAAGCGGGGGCGGCAGGCGGGACCGATCCGTACGGGCCGACCGCTAACTCCGATGGGATTTGGAGCTTGGAACAATGACATCTCTGTCCGATCAGCAGATACCGCCGCACATCTCGGATTGGATGATCGACGTTACCCAGTTGGACCCGTTGGAACTCGGTGCTTTCTCCCCGGGCAACTATAAGGTTCGGCCGACGGCATCCTTTTATGAGACCCAGCGAGCGGCGATCGAAAAAGAGGGCACGCCGCTTCGCGAGATTGCGGGCTCGGGCCGGACGGCTGCCGAGGACGAGCGGATACAACGCGTTCTCGACACCCCGTCGACAATTCCCCCGGTCCTGCATCAAGATTTCGACGACGGAAGCTGGGGTTCCCTGAACGGCAAGGACATGCCGGACGGGGTCGCCGTCGTCCAGCGGGCTGTCGTGAGGACTGGCAAACAGGCGCTTCAGATCACCCTGACGGAGAAAGACAAGCCGTTTCAGGCCCAGCTTCGCGACTCGTACAACGCACCCATGGGCGAAGAGGTCTGGTATGGGTTCTCGGTGCGGTTGCCCGTTTCCTTTGAGACGGACGACTCCGTAACGATCGCGCAATGGTGCGATCAGGTCAAACCCGGGGAGAAATCCGGCAAAAAGCCACCGATGGCAATTCGGTATGACAAAGCTGGCAACATCAAGATCACTGGAGACTCCGGCTCACCCCAAAGGCCAACGCGGACAGATCTCCATACCATCGAGGCAGTCGAAAAGGACGCGTGGCTCGATTTCAAGTTCAAAATGACCTGGCAGAAATCAGGCGAGGCCACTGTGACCGGCTTTCTGAACGGCGAAGTGATCTTCGAACACAAAGGGCCTCTCGGCTATCCCGGGCGCGACCTGGGGCCCTATTTCAAACTCGGCCTGAATACGGACAGCGTGAGCAAAGGCAAGCCCCTCACGGCGTATTTCGACAATTACAGCCACGGCCAGAGCAGTGACGACGTCGACCCGGGAATGCCGCACAAGGGTATATGAGGCAATGTCAGCCGGACCGGACAGGGGCCGGCGCACCCTCCCCCGCCTCGCGCGGCTTCGTCTCCGGCATCGCCACGGCGAAGACGATGAAGGCCACCGCCGCCGCCAGCCCTAATGCGAGGACGGCGATGTCGAAGCCGAAGGCATCGACCACGATGCCGGCGGCGAGGCCGCTGAGCGAGGCGCCGATGCCGATCATCGTCGCCACCGCGCCCTGGGCCAGGTTGTAGTGGCCGGTGCCGCGCATCAGATCGGCGATGATGAGCGGCGTCAGCGCGCCGAAGATGCCGGCGCCCACGCCATCCAGCAACTGCACCGCGATCAGCCAGGTGCTGTCGTCGGACAGGGTGTACAGCACGGCGCGGACCGGCAGGATGGCGAAGCCGATCAGGAAGATCGGCTTGCGGCCCAGGCGGTCGGCGGTGTTGCCGACCAGGATGGCGATCGGCAGCATCACCGCCTGCGCCGCCACGATGCAGAACGACATCATCGCAGTCGCCCAGTCCGGATGGGCGAAGGCCAGCTTCTGGCCGACCAAGGGCAGCAGCGGCGCGTTGGCGAAGTGGAACAGGAACGCGCAGATCCCGAACACGACCAGCGGGCGGCACTGCAGCAGGATCTTCCAGCCCGGCGTGACGGCGGCCCCGGTTTCAGGCTTCCCGTCGGCGCCACGGGCGAGGTCATGGTCGATTGCCCGGGCCGGGATCGACAGCGTCGCCCAGGCGGCCAGAACGGCGAAGACCGGCACCAGCAGGAACACC
>NZ_JBYRFX010000928.1:0-2527 GCF_057815775.1 Inquilinus sp. | reverse complement strand
CTGTTCCTGGACATGTCGGTGCAGGACAACATCAACCTGGTGGTCTGCGGCACCGACGCCAAGGCCGGCGGCTGGCTCGACCTCGCCCGCGCCAAGGTCCGGGCCAAGGATGCCATCGCCGCGCTGTCGATCCGGGTCGCCAGCCCCGAGGTCACGGTCGGGTCGCTGTCGGGCGGCAACCAGCAGAAGGTGCTGCTGTCCCGCCTGCTGGAGACCCAGCCGCGCATCCTGATCTTGGACGAGCCGACCCGCGGCGTCGACATCGGCGCCAAATCCGAGATCTACCGCATCATCGACGGGCTGGCGAAGGCCGGCATCGGCATCATCGTCATCTCTTCCGAGCTGCCCGAGGTGATCGGCATCGCCGACCGTGCCCTGGTCATGCGCGAGGGCCGGATCGAGGGCGAGGTCGGCGGGTCGTCCGGCCAGCCCTTGACCCAGGAGGCGATCATGGCCCTCGCCACCGGCATCCCCACCCCCGCGCCCGCCGCCACCGTCCAGTAAGGGATCATCCCCATGGCCAACACCACCACCACCGGGAACCGGGACGCCGAACGCCGGCTGATGATGCAGGGCCTGATCCGGACCGTCGGCATGCTGCCGGTGCTGATCCTGCTCTGCATCGCCTTCTACTTCATGAGCGAGGGAGGACGCTTCGGCTCCTGGCAGAACGTCTCGATCGTGATGCAGCAGGCCGCGATCAACACCGTGCTGGCCGCGGGCATGACCTTCGTCATCCTGACCGGCGGCATCGACCTGTCGGTCGGCTCGATCCTCGCCGCCTCCGCCATGGCCGCGGTCATCGGGTCGCTGATCCCCGGCCTGGGCCTGCTCGGCATCCCGCTGGGGCTGCTGTGCGGCATCGTCTTCGGCCTCGCCAACGGCACCCTGATCGCCTTCCTGCGGCTGCCACCCTTCATCGTCACGCTGGGATCGCTGACCGCGGTGCGCGGCATCGCCCGGCTGATGGGCGGCGACACCACCGTGTTCAACTCGTCGCTGTCCTTCGACTTCATCGGCAACGCCTCGGTGCTGGGGGTGCCGTGGCTGGTGATCATCGCCTTCGTGATCATCGTGCTGTCCTGGCTCGTGCTGCGGCGGACCGTGCTGGGCGTCCACATCTATTCCGTCGGCGGCAACCCGGACGCGGCCCGGCTGTCGGGCATCAAGGTCTGGCGCGTGCTGCTGTTCGTCTACGGCGTCTCCGGCGCCCTGGCCGGCCTGGGCGGCGTGATGTCGGCCGCCCGCCTCTACGCCGCCAACGGCACCCAGCTCGGCGTCAGCTACGAGCTCGACGCCATCGCGGCGGTGATCCTGGGCGGCACCTCCTTCGTCGGCGGCATCGGTTCGATCTGGGGCACGCTGGTCGGCGCGCTGATCATCGCCGTGCTGTCGAACGGGCTGATCCTCGTCGGCGTGCCCGACGTCTGGCAGTACATCATCAAGGGGCTGATCATCATCGGCGCCGTCACGCTCGACCGGCTGCGGCTGCAGGGTTCCGCCCGCACCTGAGGCAAAGTTTCCGGAACGGGCCGGCGGGATCTCTGGTCACCCGCCGCCCCCATCACCCAGACCAGGGGAGGAAATCACGTGCTGAAACATGTCCTACTCGCCGGCGTCGCGCTGGCGCTTTCGATCGGCGTCGCCGGCGTCGCCGAAGCCAAGGATCTGAAGAAGATCGGCGTCTCGCTCGGCTCGATGGGCAACCCGTTCTTCGTCGCCCTGGCCAATGGCGCCACCTTCGAGGCGAAGAAGACCAACCCGAATGTCGAGGTCCAGGCCGTCGGCTACGACTACGACCTGGGCAAGCAGTTCACCCAGATCGACAACTTCATCGCCGCCGGCGTGGACATGATCCTGCTGAACCCGGGCGACCCGAAGGCGATCGGCCCGGCGATCAAGAAGGCGCAGGCCGCCGGCATCATCGTCGTCGCGGTCGACACAGCGGCCGAGGGCGCCGACGCCACGGTCACCACCGACAACATCCAGGCCGGCGAGATTTCCTGCAAGTACATCGCCGACAAGCTGGGCAACAAGGGCAACGTCGTCATCATCAACGGCCCGCAGGTCTCGGCCGTGACCGACCGGGTCAAGGGCTGCCACAATGTCTGGGACAAGCTGCCGGACCTGAAGATCCTGTCCGGTGACCAGGATGCCAAGGGCTCGCGCGACGGCGGCCTGGCGGTGATGCAGGGCCTGCTGACCCGGTTCGAGAAGATCGACGGCGTCTTCGCCATCAACGACCCGACCGCGATCGGCGCCGACCTGGCGGCCAAGCAGCTCGGCCGCAGCGACATCATCATCACCTCGGTCGACGGCGCCCCCGACATCGTCGACGCCCTGAAGGGCAACACCCTGATCCAGGCCTCCTCGGCCCAGGATCCGTTCTCCATGGCCCGCAAGGCGGTGGAAGAAGGCGTCGGTATCATCAACGGCCAGAAGCCGGCGAACGACCCGACGCTGATCCCGTCGACCCTGATCACCCGCGACAACGTCAAGGACTACAAGGGCTGGACCGGCCAGTAAG